>NZ_JBHTTQ010000017.1:33821-101869 GCF_042794475.1 Streptomyces sp. NPDC056527 | reverse complement strand
CGACTACGTGTGGGACAACCACCGCGACAAGGCCACCCTCCGCGACGACCACGGCCGGGTCGTGGACACCAAGTCCTGGGGCAACCACCACCACCGCCGCTAACGCCACAGCCGGCCCCGCCCAAGCCTCCATCGCGGACGGCAGGGCCGGCCGACACCCCTGAATCCGCGTGTGCCGGGCAGCCTCGACCTGCCCGGCACACGCATGTGTCGCGTTCCGGCTCGGTCGGTCCGGTCAGCAGGCCCCAACCGCGCTGATCTGGGGCTTTGCGTGCCGGGCAGGGTCCGGAGGGGAAGTCGCCGGGCCGTCCGAAGTCCACTTCGACGGCCTGGTACGACCTGGGACGACCGCCTCCCAGGGCTTGCGCCCCAGGCCACAGGGTTCGGTCTGCGACACTGGTAGCACCATGCCCAAGCCCGGAGAACTCACTTTCGTCGCCCCCCGCGGAGCCAAGAAGCCGCCGCGGCACCTTGCCGACCTCACGCCCGCCGAGCGCAAGGAGGCCGTCGCCGCGATCGGCGAGAAGCCGTTCCGCGCCAAGCAGCTGTCCACGCACTACTTCGCGCGGTACGCCCACGACCCCGCCGAGTGGACCGACATTCCCGCGTCCTCGCGCGAGAAGCTGCAGGGCGAGCTGCTGCCCGACCTGATGTCCGTGGTCCGGCACATCTCGTGCGACGACGACACCACCCGTAAGACCCTGTGGAAGCTGCACGACGGCACGCTCGTCGAGTCCGTCCTGATGCGGTACCCGGACCGGGTCACCATGTGCATCTCCTCGCAGGCCGGCTGCGGGATGAACTGCCCGTTCTGCGCCACCGGACAGGCCGGTCTCGACCGGAACCTGTCGACCGCCGAGATCGTGCACCAGATCGTCGACGGAATGCGCGCCCTGCGCGACGGCGAGGTGCCCGGCGGGCCCGCGCGGCTCAGCAACATCGTCTTCATGGGCATGGGTGAGCCGCTCGCGAACTACAAGCGGGTCGTCGGCGCGATCCGCCGCCTGACCGACCCGGAGCCGGACGGTCTCGGTCTGTCCCAGCGCGGGATCACCGTCTCCACCGTCGGTCTCGTGCCCGCGATGCTGCGCTTCGCCGACGAGGGCTTCAAGTGCCGGCTCGCCGTCTCCCTGCACGCCCCCGACGACGAGCTGCGCGACACCCTCGTGCCCGTCAACACGCGCTGGAAGGTCCGCGAGGTCCTCGACGCGGCCTGGGAGTACGCGGAGAAGTCCGGCCGCCGGATCTCCATCGAGTACGCCCTCATCCGCGACATCAACGACCAGGCGTGGCGTGGCGACCTCCTCGGGCGGCTGCTCAAGGGCAAGCGGGTGCACGTCAACCTGATTCCGCTGAACCCCACGCCCGGCTCGAAGTGGACCGCCTCCCGTCCCGAGGACGAGAAGGCGTTCGTCGAGGCCATCGCCGCCCATGGCGTCCCGGTCACCGTCCGTGACACCCGAGGTCAGGAGATCGACGGCGCCTGTGGACAGCTGGCGGCGTCCGAGCGCTGACCTTGTACTCTGTGCTCGAACACATCTCCATATTCCGACAGGGGAGCGCCACAGCGCTGAGAGTGCGGTCAGGACCGCAGACCCTCTGAACCTTGCCCAGGTCATTCTGGGTAGGAAGTTCGGTCGTAACTCGAGCTGTTGCGCCCTGCCCGCCTTCCGGTCGGCAGGGCCGCGTCTCTTCCTGGTCACACCCAGGAGGAATTCCAGTGAGCACCAAGAAGATGGCCGCCGCGGCGATCGTCGCCGCGGTCGGCGTCACCACGCTCGCCGCGTGCGGTACCGAGGACGTCCGGGACGCGGCGGGCAAGTCCGGCGCGCCCACCCCGAAGACCGTGACCCTGGTGGGTCACGACTCCTTCAACGCCTCCAAGGAGGTGCTGGCGGAGTTCACCAAGCAGACCGGCTTCACGGTCAAGGTCCTCAAGAGCGGCGACGCTGGCGAGGCGGTCAACAAGGAGATCCTGACCAAGGGCTCCCCGCAGGGTGACGTCTTCTTCGGCGTCGACAACACCCTGCTGTCCCGCGCCCTCGACAACGGGATCTTCGTCCCGTACGAGGCGAAGGGCCTGGACCGGATCCCCGCCGAGGTCCAGCTCGACAAGGAGCACCGGGTCACCCCGATCGACTCCGGTGACATCTGCGTCAACTACGACAAGAAGTACTTCGCCGACAAGAAGCTCGCGCCCCCGCAGACCTTCGACGACCTCGCGAAGCCCGCGTACAAGGACCTGCTCGTCGTGGAGAACCCCGAGCGTTCCTCCCCGGGCCTCGGCTTCCTGCTCGGCACCGCCGCCCAGTACGGCGATGGGGGCTGGCAGGACTACTGGAAGAAGCTCAAGGCCAACGGCGTGAAGACCGTCGACAGCTGGGAGCTCGCCTACAACCAGGAGTTCTCCGGTTCCGCCGGCGGCAAGAAGGCCAAGGGCGACCGGCCGCTGGTCGTCTCGTACGCCTCCAGCCCGCCGGTCGAGGTCCTCTACTCCGAGCCGCAGCCCAAGGAAGCCCCCACCGGGGTCTCCACCGGGACCTGCTTCCGGCAGACCGAGTTCGCGGGGCTGCTGAACGGGGCGAAGAACCCCGAGGGCGGCAAGGCGCTGATCGACTTCCTGATCTCCAAGAAGTTCCAGGACGACATGCCGCTGCAGATGTTCGTCAACCCGGTGGCCAAGGACGCCACCCTGCCGGAGCTCTTCACGAAGCACGGTGTGGTGATCGACAAGCCCCAGACGATGGCGCCCGAGAAGATCGCCGCCAACCGTGACCAGTGGATCCAGCAGTGGTCGTCGCTCGTTCTGAAGTAGTTCCCGACCGCAGGGGAAGCGCGGCGCGGCTCGGCCTGATGGTCGTGCCCGTCGCCTTCTTCGCGCTCTTCTTCGCCTGGCCCGTCGTCTCGATCGTCGAGCGCGGGCTGCGGGTCGACGGGGTGTGGCAGTTCGGCCGCCTCGGCGAGACGTTGAGCCGGCCGGATATCCTCGACGTCCTCTGGTTCACGCTCTGGCAGGCGCTCGCCTCCACCGGGCTGACCCTGCTGATCGCGCTGCCCGGCGCGTACGTCTTCGCCCGCTTCGACTTCCCCGGCAAGGGGCTGCTGCGCGCCGTCGTCACCGTGCCCTTCGTGATGCCGACCGTCATGGTCGGTACGGCGTTCCTGGCGCTGGTCGGGCGCGGCGGCCTCCTCGACGAGCTGTGGGGCGTGCGGCTCGACACCACCGTGTGGGCGATCCTGATCGCCCATGTGTTCTTCAACTACGCCGTCGTCGTACGGACCGTCGGCGGCCTGTGGGCGCAGCTCGACCCGCGCCAGGAGGAGGCCGCCCGGGTCCTCGGCGCGTCCCGCTGGACCGCCTGGCGGACCGTGACCCTGCCGGCGCTCGCGCCCTCCGTCGCGGCGGCCGCGCTGATGGTGTTCCTCTTCACCGCGAGCTCGTTCGCCGTCGTCCAGATCCTCGGCGGATCCACGTACTCCACCCTGGAGACGGAGATCTACCGGCAGACCGTCGTCCGCTTCGACCTGACGACGGCGGCCGTCCTCACGATGGTGCAGTTCGTCGCCGTCGGCGTGGTCCTCGCCGTGCACGCCCGGACCGTCCGCCGGCGGGAGACCGCGCTGAGGCTGGTCGCACCCGAGCAGACGGCGCGCCGGCCACGGGGCGTCGGCCAGTGGGCGCTGTTCGCGGGCGTCCTGCTCTCCGTCGCCCTGCTGATCGTGCTGCCGCTCGGGGTCCTCGTCGAGCGGTCCTTCGCCACCTCCGGTGGATACGGGCTCGACTACTACCGCGCCCTGCAGACCCCGGACCCCTCCGGCACCTTCCTCGTGCCGCTGCTGGACACGATCGGGAACTCCCTCCGGTACGCCGTCGTCGCCACCCTGATCGCCCTCGTCATCGGCGGACTCGCGGCGGCGGCCCTCACCCTCCCCCACTCTCGGCTTCGCTCGCGCGGGGGGACCCCCATCGCCGGTCGCCTCGTGCGCGGCTTCGACGCGCTGCTGATGCTGCCGCTCGGGGTCTCCGCAGTCACCGTCGGCTTCGGCTTCCTGATCACCCTGGACGAGCCGCCGTTCGACCTGCGGGCCAGCTGGATCCTCGTGCCGCTCGCGCAGGCACTGGTCGGTGTCCCCTTCGTCGTACGGACGATGCTGCCCGTGCTCCGCGCGGTCGACGAGCGGCTGCGGGAGGCGGCGGCCGTGCTCGGGGCGTCGCCGCTGCGTGCCTGGCGCGAGGTCGATCTGCCGCTGGTACGGCGCGCGCTGCTGATCGCGGCCGGATTCGCCTTCGCGGTGTCCCTCGGAGAGTTCGGTGCGACGGTCTTCATCGCCCGGCCCGACAGCCCGACGCTGCCGGTCGCGGTCGCCCGGCTGCTCGGTCGGCCCGGCGAGCTCAACTACGGCCAGGCCATGGCCCTTTCGACGATTCTGATGGTGGTGTGCGCGGTGGCCCTGCTGCTGCTCGAACGGCTCCGCACCGACCGGACCTCCGGGGAGTTCTGATGCTGACGCTCAAGGACGCGACCGTACGGTTCGGGCAGCGGGCCGTGCTCGATTCGGTGGACCTGCAGGTGGCCGAGCACGAGATCGTGTGCGTGCTCGGGCCGAGCGGCAGCGGGAAGTCCACGCTGCTGCGGGCCGTCGCCGGACTCCAGGCCCTCGACGAGGGCCGGGTGCTGCTCGGCGGCAGCGACCAGACCGGGGTGCCGGCGCACCGGCGCGGCGTCGGGCTCATGTTCCAGGACCACCAGCTCTTCCCGCAGCGGGACGTCGGCGGCAACGTCGCCTTCGGGCTGCGGATGCGCCGGGTCGGGAAGGCCGAACAGGACCAGCGGGTCCAGGAGTTGCTGGAAATGGTCGGTCTGCCCGGGGCGGGACGGCGGGCCGTCGCCTCGCTGTCGGGCGGCGAGCAGCAGCGCGTGGCGCTCGCCCGCGCGCTCGCCCCGCGCCCCCGGCTCCTCATGCTGGACGAGCCGCTCGGCCAGCTGGACCGAGGGCTGCGAGAGCGGCTCGTGGTCGAACTGCGCGGCCTCTTCGGCCGGTTGGGCACGACGGTGCTCGCCGTCACCCACGACCAGGGCGAGGCGTTCGCGCTCGCCGACCGGGTCGTGGTGATGCGGGACGGCAGGATCGCCCAGTCCGGCACTCCGCTGGAGGTGTGGCAGCGGCCCGCCTCCGAGTTCGTGGCGCGCTTCCTCGGATTCGACAACGTGGTGTCGGGGACGGTGAGCGGGGACGCGGCCGACACCGTGTGGGGGAAGGTACCGGTGCCCGACGGATCCCCCCAGGGCCCGGGGAAGCTCCTCGTGCGCCCGGGCGGCGTCCGTCTCGGCGCCGCGAAGGAGGGCCTGACCTGCACCGTCGAGTCCCGTACCTTCCGTGGCACGCACGTCGCCCTGCTGCTGCGCCCGTCCGAGGGTCCCGACCTGGAGGCGGAGTGCCCCCTCGGGGACGCTCCGGAGGAGGGCGCCCGCGTGGGCGTGGCGTTCGCGGTCGAGGAGGTCGTGGTCCTGGCGGGGGAGTGAGCGTCGGGGTGCGGCATCGCCCATCGGCCCCGACCGGGGCCGGGTCGGGCCGTGTCAGCCGAACCAGACCACCAGGCGGACGTTCTCGTCGCCGTACTCCGCCGCCAGCGCGCGCATCGACGCCCACACCGGGCCCCACTTGCCGTCCGGTGGAACGATCATCCCGGCCGTGAGGACCACCGGACGGTAGACCGTGCCGTTCAGACGGACCTCCCCGCCCTGCGGCCATTCGCCCGGGTACAGATCCTCGCCGAAGAGCTTCGCCGCCGCGTCGACCACCTCGGCCGGTACCCAGGACACGTCGTGCAGGGCGAGTTCGCCGTCCGGCCCCGGCCGCCACTCGGCCACCTGGTTCCAGTCGGGGCGGTCGCAGATCGGCGCGTCCCAGTCGACCGCCGCTATCTCGGCCCATGTCGCGTACGAGTGACTGTGGCTCAGTTCGTCGATCTGCTTCGGCACCTCCTCGCCGGCGTCCTCCGGCCAGCCGCGCGCTTCGAAGAGGGGCCGGTCCACACTGAGGCCGCCGCCGTAGCCGAACAGCGCATCGCGCTCGTCCCGCTGCTTCCCGAGGTCGAAGTCGAGCAGATCGACCTCCATCTCCCATGGCTCGCCCGCGGTGCGGGTCTCGATCACTCCGTCGATGTAAGTCCCCATGGCCGCACCCTATGGAACGCGTACGGGATCGGGACGGGCCTCGGGCACGGCGCCGTGCTCGTCGGGCACCTCCGTGTCCTGCGCCCCGTGGCCTTCCGGGGCGCCGAACCAGGCCACGGCCACCGCGCCGACGACCGCGAGGACGAAGCCGAGGACCGCGAGCCAGGCGAAGCCCGGGCGGGAGGCGTCGCCCAGCCACCACACGCCGATCATGCCGGGGAGGACCGTCTCGCCGACCACCAGCGCCGCCGTCGCCCCGTTCACCGAGCCGATCTGGAGCGCGACGGTGTGCAGATACATGCCGCCGACCCCGGCGACGAGGATCGCGTACAGCGCCGGGTCGGTGAGGAGAGCGCCGAGGTCGAAGGAGTCGATGCCGTTCAGGATCCGCACGCCGACCCCCAGTGCGCCGAAGCCGAGTCCGGAGAGCAGACCGGCCAGGATGGCCGCCCGCGCGCCCAGGAGCCGTACGAGCACGGTGCCGCCCACCATCAGGAGCAGCGAGATCGCGAGCAGCCACCAGTGCGTGGCGATCGGGGTGTGCCCGCTGCCCTCGGGGCCCGCCGCGCTCGCCAGGAGCACCAGCGCCGAGCAGACCACGCCGATCGACGTCCACTCCGCGCGGGTGAGCCGGATACCGAGCATCCGGACGCTCAGGACCGCGGTGACGACCAGATTCGCGCTGATCACGGTCTGGGACAGGAACAGCGGCAGCAAGCGGGCCGCGAGCGCGCCGAGACCGAATCCGATGAAGTCCAGGATCGTGCCGACGACGAACTCCCATGTCGTCGCCGCCTTCGCGGTGGAGGACAGACTCGGCCCGCCGCGCTCCGTGAGCCGGCCCGCGGCGGCCGCCTCGCGCCGGGCGGACTTGCGCGACCCGACGGCCTGCAGGACGGAGCCCGTGCCGTAACAGATCGAGGCGGCGATCGCGGTCAGCAGTCCTATGAGCACCGGGTGGCTCCGTTCCGGAAAGATGGCGGTACGGACTGCCAGACGTGGGATACGGCGTCGAAGTTGCCTCGCACGGCCACCGACCGTGATCATCTGGCCTACGCTGCTGCACGTGAGCGGAATAGATCTGGGCAACGGAGTGGTCGGCGCCATCCTGGGAGTCGTGTTCGCCACCCTGTTCCAGCAGTGGACACAGGACATCTGGTTCAGGATCCGGAGACGTTCGGCGGGGATGGTCCGCAGTCTCACCTTCCGGGAGGGACAGGGCGGGGCGTGGTCCACGTTCTCCCTCGGACCGCTGCGCACCTCCGCGCTGATCGTCGAGGGCGACGGGGACCGGGCGATCGCCCCCGAGTCCGTCCACGTCCAGGTCCTCACCGAGGAGATCGCACTCCCCGAGGAGATGGCCGACTGGCGCGCCGAGATCGAGGCGGAGGAGAACCGGGCGGAAGCGTCCGGCGAACGGGCACCGGTGTGGAACGGGCCGCGGTACGCGGTCGAAAGCCTGGAGATCTCCAGGAGCGCCCTCGACGAACAGGCCGAGGTCCATCTGCGGCTGCGTCCGACGGACTACTACACCTTCCTCGCGGCCCAGCAGCTGGACCGCAGGATGCCCGACGGATCCACCCCACGGTCCCGCTACCTCAACCCCGAACATCCTCTGACCGCGCCGGCGTTCCTCCAGTGCAGCTTCGGCGTGAACATCGCCGTCGTCACCTCCGACCACCTGCTCGCGGTCAGTCAACGGGGTGACCGGGTGCGGATGGCGCCCGGTCTGTGGAACTCCTCCGTCAACGAAGGGCTCGCCCGGCACATCGACTCCGCGGGCCGCAACGCGCCCGATCTCCATTCCGTCGCACGCCGCGGGATGCGCGAGGAGATGTCACTGGAGCCGCACGAGTACTCGCTCGCCCTGCTGGCCTTCGCCCTCGACGTGGACAAGCGGCAATGGGGCGCCCACTTCTACGCCCGGCTCACCGACATGACGGGTGATCAGCTCCGCGAGCGGATGAGCCGAGGCGTCGCCGACCGCTGGGAACACCAGACGATCGACTACGTCCCGTTCCGCTCTGCCGACGTGACCCGCTACCTGCTCCGTCCCGACCGCGTCCACCGCTGGGCGCCACTGGCGCCCGCGCTGTTCCACCTGGCGCTGGTGCACGTGCACGGCAGGACGTCGGTGGAGCGTGCGGAGGCTCAGACCGTTCGGCGGCTTTAGGGGGGCGACCGCCGGAGGGCCCGGCGGGGCCGTGGAGCCGTCGTGCGCGCGGTTCAGAGGCGTCGGAGGGCTTCCGGGGCCTCGTCGATCGAGTCCACCAGGGCGATCCTCGCGGCCATCGGGCGGTCCGCGGCGATCGCCTGCAGCAGCGGCCAGGCGGGCAGCCGCCGCGTCCAGTGGTCGCGGTTCACCAGCACCATCGGGGTGGGCTCTCCGCGCGACTCATAGTAGTTCGGCGTCGCGTCGTCGAAGATCTCCTGGACCGTGCCGGCCGCACCGGGCAGGAAGACCACCCCTGCGGTGCAGCGCGCAAGCAGGCCGTCCTCGCGAGTGGCGTTGGCGAAGTACTTCGCGATGTGGCCGGCGAACGGGTTCGGCGGCTCGTGGCCGTAGAACCAGGTGGGGATGCCGACCGAGCCGCCGCCCTTCGGCCAGCGGGCCCGGACCTCGAAGGCGGCGCGGGCCCACTCCGTGACGGACGGGGTGAACGAGGGCGCCTTGGCGAGGAGTTCGAGCGCCTCGTCGAGGACGTCGTCGGCGAGTGGTGCGGTGTACGCGCCCAGGTTCGCGGCCTCCATCGCGCCGGGGCCGCCGCCCGTCGCCACGGTGAGACCCGTCCGTGCCAGGGACCGTCCGAGCCGGGCCGCCCCGGCGTACGCGTCGGTGCCACGGCCCATCGCGTGCCCGCCCATCACACCGACGACCCCCGTGCCGGCCAGGAGCTCGTCGAGGGCGTCGGAGATCGCGTCGTCGTGGATGGAGCGGAGCATCGACGCGAAGACGTCGCCGTCGGCCTTCGTCCGCTGGAACCAGTCGTACGTGAGGGCGTCGGGGGTCGCCTCGTACCGCTCGTCCCGGATGCCTTCGAAGAGTTCGTCGGGGGAGTACAGCCGGGCGCGGTACGGGTCGAACGGCAGATCCGGCACGGGCGGGAAGACCAGGGCCCCGTCGGCACGGACCTTGGCGGCGGCCTCCGGCTGCATGGCGCAGCCGAGGAAGACGGCGCCGGCGGTGGAGACGGAGAGCAGCGCGAAGGTGTGGTCGGTCAGATCGACGGACTGGATGCGGTATCCGAGGAGGGATCCTTGCGTGACGGCCGCGTCGAACTCGTCGGGGGTGTGGATCTCGCGCGCGTGCGGGCGGGTCATGCCGCCCACGATAGGCCGTCGTGGTGCGCGTCCGGCGAAGCGTCGCGGCCCCGTGGGGCGGAAGTGGATCGGAGCGGACGCGCCCGCCGGGGCGCGCCGTGCCGTGCGTCCACCCTGCCGGGGGACCCCTGGCCCTGCGGGGCCACTGCCCGCCAGGGGGCGGGGCCGGGCCGAGGGCGGCGGGCGACAGCTTCCTGGCATTTCGCCCGCACGGGGTTCAGCCCTTCAACGGGACCGCTGCCAGTTGGCTCACCAGGATCGTCAGGGGGAGGAACACCGCCAGAAGGACCCCCGCTCGCATCAGGGCCGCGTTGCGGAGGGCCGTGGGCGGGGCGCCCAGGCGGACGAGGGCTTCCGTCGTGTGGGCGCGGCACTGCTTGGACTCCAGGGCCGCCGTCAGCAGCGTCGCCGTCGTGCAGGCCATCACCAGCGCCGCCCCCAGGCCCGTCAGCGGGCCGAAGCCGCCAGCCCGGGAGTCGTACAGCGTCGCCGCGGCGAGGCCGCCCGAGGCCACCGCGCACACCACGCCGAGCGGGCGGCCGATGCGCCGGGACTCGTCCATCAGGACGCGGCCGGCGAGGAGCCGGATCGCGCCGGGGCGGACCGCCTGGAGGAGGCGGCCGCACCAGTGGGTGATCCCGGGGCCCGCCATCGCGAGGCCGAGCGCGGTGAGGATCCAGCCGGCCAGCACGCCGCCGGGGTTGCCGTCGAAGCGGCCCGGCAGCGGGAACGCGCCGCCCCCGCCGCCCTCGCCCGCGTACGTCTCGACGGCGAGGCCCATCGCGAGGAGCGCCACGCCCCAGGGGAGCCCGGAGGGGGCGATCTTCTCGATGCCCTCGGGGGCCGGGGGAGTCCTGCGGGGGCGCAGTGCGAGCGCCGCGGCCGTGGAGGCGACCACCGGCAGGATCGCGAGCAGGGTGAGCGCGGCCGCGAGCGGGATCGGCTGGTGCGCGGCGAGCAGCTCGGCGGCGGCTCCGTCGAACGGCAGCCCGGTGATGTCCCCGCGCAGATGCAGATAGAACAGCAGCGCGACCATCGAGCCCAGCGTGCAGGAGACCGCCGTCGAGGCGGCGGCGATCGCCGTGAGCCGGGCAGGGCCGAGGCCGATCGCCGACAGCCCGGGCCTCGGCCGCGTGCTGGGGTCCGTACGGGCCACGGCGACCGCGAAGTGCGCGGTCGCCGCCAGCGGGACCAGGCACCACAGCAGCCGTAGGGTCGCCGCCGCCGATCGGTCCGGGTGGCCGACGGCGTACCCCAGCGAGCACAGCAGCAGGAAGCCGACCCCCGCGGCCGCCGCGGCGACCAGGAGGCGCCGCAGCAGGACGACGGGGTGGGTCCCGCGGACTAGACGGAGAGCGAGCACGCGGCGACGCCCTCCGCCCCGGTGGTCGGCGCCGCGGTGCCGACGCGGCGCCCGTCGAGCAGGGCGACCGAACGGTCGGCGAGGGTGGCGACCTCGCTGTCGTGAGTGGCGAGCAGCACGGTGATGCCGTGCGAGCGGGCCGCGGCGGTGAGCGTCCGCAGTACCTGGGACCCGTCGGCGCGGTGCAGGGAGGCGGTCGGTTCGTCGGCGAAGAGGACCGAAGGGGTGGTGACCAGGGCCCGGGCGATGGCGACCCGCTGGCGCTGCGACTGGGTGAGGGCGTGCGGGCGCTTACGGCCGTGCATGCCGATGTCGAGCCGCTCCAGCCACTCCAGGGCGGAGGTCTTGGCCGCCCGGTGGGAGACACCGCGCAGCAGGAGCGGCAGGGCCGCGTTCTCCCAGGCGGTCAGTTCGGGGACGAGCCCGGGCTCGGGGTCGATCCAGCCGAAGCGGTCCCGGCGCAGTCGTTCGCGCTGGGACTGGCTCATGGTGTGGACGGGGCTGCTGTTGAACCAGACCTCGCCCTGCTGGGCGACGGTCTGTCCTGACAGACAGCGCATCAGCGTGGTCTTCCCGCTTCCGCGCGGGCCGATCAGGGCGAGGATCTCGCCCTCGCGCACGCCCAGGGAGACGCCGGTGAGAACGTCCGAACCCTCCAGGGTGCAGTGCAGGGAACGCGCCCAGAGCACGTCGTTGTCCGGTGGGGCCATCGCGTACACCTCGATGTCGGATCCGATTCTTGCGTTCCCCCGTCCGGGGGAACGAAGGGACGGGCCTGTCGGTCACTGGGCACCGTAAGTATTCGGATCCGTTTGTACGGACAGCACGCGGCCCGGGCCGCCGCCATCCACTCGGATGGCGGCATACCCGGGCCGGGGTCACGCCGTGAGGGCGGCGTGAGGTCCTGTGCCTCGAAGGGCGGGGACGGTCAGAGCTTGGTCCACGCCTCGGTGAGCACCGAGCGCAGGATGCCTTCGATCTCGTCGAAGGTGCCCTGGTCGGCGATGAGCGGCGGGGCCAGCTGGATGACCGGGTCGCCACGGTCGTCGGCGCGGCAGTACAGGCCGTTCTCGAACAGCGCCTTGGAGAGGAAGCCGTAGAGGACGCGCTCGGTCTCCTCGTCCGTGAAGGACTCCTTGGTGACCTTGTCCTTCACGAGCTCGATGCCGTAGAAGAAGCCGTTGCCGCGGACGTCGCCGACGATCGGGAGGTCGTGCAGCTTCTTCAGGGTCTCGAAGAAGTTGCCCTCCTGGTCCAGCACGTGCTGGTTCAGGCCTTCCTTGTCGAAGATGTCGAGGTTGGCGATGGCGACCGCCGACGACACCGGGTGGCCACCGAAGGTGTAGCCGTGCAGGAAGGTGTTGTCGCCCTTGTAGAACGGCTCCGCGATGCGGTCCGAGACGATGCAGGCGCCGATCGGGGAGTAGCCCGAGGTCATGCCCTTGGCGCAGGTGATCATGTCGGGCACGTAGCCGAACTTGTCACAGGCGAACATCGTGCCGAGGCGGCCGAAGGCGCAGATCGTCTCGTCGGAGACGAGCAGCACGTCGTACTGGTCGCAGATCTCGCGGACCCGCTGGAAGTACCCGGGCGGCGGCGGGAAGCAGCCGCCGGCGTTCTGCACCGGCTCCAGGAAGACGGCCGCGACGGTCTCGGGGCCCTCGAAGAGGATCTGCTGCTCGATCTGGTCGGCGGCCCAGCGGCCGAAGGCCTCGGGGTCGTCGCCGTGGATCGGGGCGCGGTAGATGTTGGTGTTCGGCACCTTGTGCGCGCCGGGGACCAGCGGCTCGAAGGGGGCCTTCAGGGCCGGCAGACCGGTGATCGACAGGGCGCCCTGCGGGGTGCCGTGGTAGGCGACCGCACGCGAGATGACCTTGTACTTGGTGTGCTTGCCCTGCAGCTTGAAGTACTGCTTGGCCAGCTTCCAGGCGGTCTCGACGGCCTCGCCGCCACCGGTGGTGAAGAAGACCTTGTTCAGGTCGCCCGGGGCGTAGTCGGCCAGCCGCTCGGCGAGCTCGACGGCCTTGGGGTGCGCGTACGACCACACGGGGAAGAACGCGAGCTCCTGGGCCTGCTTGTACGCGACCTCGGCCAGCTCCTTGCGGCCGTGACCGGCGTTGACCACGAAGAGACCCGCGAGACCGTCAAGGTAGCGCTTGCCCTTGTCGTCGAAGATGTAGGTGCCCTCACCACGCACGATGGTGGGGACGGGGTTGTTCTCGTACGACGACATGCGGGTGAAGTGCATCCACAGGTGGTCGTACGCGGTCTTGGACAGGTCCTGGGTCACGGTTATCGAGTTCCCCACATATAGGTCTGCTTCTTGAGCTTGAGGTAGACGAAACTCTCCGTGGAGCGCACGCCGGGGAGAGTCCGGATGCGCTTGTTGATCACATCCAGCAGGTGGTCGTCGTCCTCGCAGACGACCTCCACCATCAGGTCGAACGAGCCCGCGGTCATCACCACGTACTCACATTCAGACATGGCAGTCAGGGCGTCCGCGACCGGATCGAGGTCACCCTCGACGTTGATGCCGACCATCGCCTGCCGCCGGAGGCCCACGGTGAGGGGGTCGGTGACGGCGACGATCTGCATGACGCCCTGGTCGAGCAGCTTCTGGACGCGCTGTCGTACGGCTGCCTCGGAGAGGCCCACGGCCTTGCCGATGGCGGCGTACGGACGGCGGCCGTCCTCCTGGAGCTGCTCGATGATCGCCAGGGAGACGGCATCGATCGTCGGGGACGAACCGGAACCGGTTCTGGAGTTCGTGCTTTGACTGGCCACGGCTTCACTCTGCACCGAGACTCGTCGGTCTGGCAAGCCCGGAGCGATGTAATTCGTTGTTTCAGGCTGCAGATCTCACTGAATCCGAAGTTGGCGGATGTCGGGCCTGTCGAAAGCGTCAGGGAAGCGATTAGGCTGAGGTGTCTCAGCAAACGGGACGCCGCACGATGAAGTGCGACCAAGAACGTGACAGGAGGGGTGGCAAAGTGACCACCGAGCTGCGCCGGCTGCGTAACTACATCAACGGGGAGTTCCGGGACGCCGCCGACGGACGGACCATCGATGTGGTCAACCCGGCCACGGGCGAGGTCTTCGCCACGTCTCCGCTCTCCGGACAGGCGGACGTCGACGCCGCCATGGACGCGGCCGAGGCCGCGTTCCCGGCCTGGCGGGACACGACGCCGGCCGAGCGCCAGAAGGTCCTGCTGAAGATCGCGGACGCCTTCGAGGAGCGCGCCGAGGACCTGATCGCCGCCGAGGTCGAGAACACCGGCAAGCCCGTCGCCCTGACGGCGAGCGAAGAGATTCCCCCCATGGTGGACCAGATCCGCTTCTTCGCGGGTGCCGCCCGGATGCTCGAGGGCCGTTCGGCCGGCGAGTACATGGAGGGCATGACCTCCATCGTCCGCCGCGAGCCCGTGGGTGTCTGCGCCCAGGTCGCGCCGTGGAACTACCCGATGATGATGGCCGTGTGGAAGTTCGCCCCGGCGCTCGCGGCGGGCAACACGGTCGTCCTCAAGCCGTCCGACACGACCCCCGCGTCGACCGTCCTGATCGCCGAGATCATCGGGCAGATCGTGCCCAAGGGCGTCTTCAACGTGATCTGTGGCGACCGCGAGACCGGCAAGGCGATGGTCGAGCACCCGACCCCGGCGATGGCCTCCATCACCGGTTCGGTACGCGCCGGCATGCAGGTCGCCGAGTCGGCGTCCAAGGACGTCAAGCGCGTCCACCTGGAGCTGGGCGGCAAGGCCCCGGTCGTCGTCTTCGAGGACACCGACATCGCCAAGGCCGTCGAGGACATCTCGGTGGCGGGCTTCTTCAACGCGGGCCAGGACTGTACGGCCGCGACTCGTGTCCTCGTGCACGAGTCGATCCACGACGAGTTCGTGGCGCAGCTCGCCAAGGCGGCCACGGACACGAAGACCGGTCAGCCGGACGACGAGGACGTGCTGTACGGCCCGCTGAACAACGCCAACCAGCTGAAGCAGGTCTCCGGCTTCATCGACCGCCTCCCGGCCCACGCCAAGGTCGAGGCCGGCGGCCACCAGGTCGGCGACAAGGGCTACTTCTACGCCCCGACCGTCGTCTCCGGCCTCAAGCAGGACGACGAGATCGTCCAGAACGAGGTCTTCGGCCCGGTCATCACCGTCCAGTCCTTCCGTGACGAGGACCAGGCCCTGGAGTTCGCCAACGGCGTCGAGTTCGCCCTCGCGTCCTCGGTCTGGACGAAGGACCACGCCCGCGCGATGCGCATGTCGAAGTCCCTCGACTTCGGCTGCGTGTGGATCAACACCCACATCCCGCTGGTGGCGGAGATGCCGCACGGCGGCTACAAGAAGTCCGGCTACGGCAAGGACCTCTCGGCGTACGGCTTCGAGGACTACACGCGCATCAAGCACGTGATGACGTCCCTCGGCTAGATCGCCGGCTTCTCCGTCCGCGGCCCCGACACCCTTGATCGACAGGGTGTCGGGGCCGCGGCCGTTCGGTCGACGTACCGTCCATTGTTCCTTCGTGGCGGGCCCGGGATGCTGCACGGGTGAGAGCGACAGCCAGGAACAACATGTCCCGCCGGTCCCTGCTGCGCGGGATCGGTGGTGTGGGGGCCGCGACCGTGCTCGCCGGGTGCGGGGTGCCCGCCGCCTATGTCGAGCCGGGGGAGCGGGCCGGGCGGGACCTGTCCGCCCGGGACCGGACGCTCGACTTCGCGAACTGGCCCCTCTACATCGACACCGATGACGACGACACCTCGAAGCGGCCCACGCTGGACGCCTTCGGCGCCCGCACCGGGATCTCCGTCCGCTACACCGAGGAGATCAACGACAACGACGAGTTCTTCGGCAAGATCAGCCCGGCTCTGATGAACCACCAGGAGATCGGCCGCGACCTCATCGTCGTCAGCGACTGGATGGCCGCCCGGTTCGTACGGCTCGGCTGGGTGCAGGAGATGGACCGGGCGAAGCAGCCGAACATCACCCGGCACCTGGACCCGCAGTTGCGCTCGCCCTCCTTCGACGAGGGCCGGCTGCACTCCGTCCCCTGGCAGTCCGGGATCACCGGCATCGCGTACAACCGCAGGAAGCTGGGCCGGGAGATCCGGTCGGTCAAGGAGCTGTGGGACGACGAACTGCGCGGGAAGGTCACCCTGCTCTCCGGGCTCGACGAGTCCTTCGCGCTGCTCATGCAGGGCAACGGCGTCGACGTGACCAAGTGGACCGCCGACGACTTCCACGCGGTGTGCGAGCAGATCGAGGGGCTCGTACGGAACCGGCACATCCGGCGCTTCACCGGCAACGACTACATCAAGGACCTGTCGACCGGCGACGTGCTGGCCTGCCAGGCCTACTCGGGCGACGTGATCCAGCTCCAGGCCGACAACCCCGACATCGAGTTCGTCGTCCCCGAGGAGGGCGCCGAGCTGTGGGCCGAGTCGCTGATGATCCCCAACCTGGCGCGGCACAAGACCAACGCCGAGAAGCTGATCGACTACTACTACGAGCCCGAGGTCGCCGCCGAGCTCGCCGCCTGGGTCAACTACGTCTGCCCGGTCCCCGCCGCCCGTGACGTCCTCGCCGACTCCGACGACGAGGAGCTCGCGGCCCTCGCCGAGGACCCCCTGATCTTCCCCGACGACGAGATGCGGGGGCGGCTGGCGATCGCCCGGGACATCACCTCACAGGAGCGGACCGCGTTCGCGAAGAGGTGGAACTCGATCGTCGGCCTGTGAGTTCACCGGGGGTGACCTCGAACGTGAACGCGAACGTGAACTCGGCCGTGACGTACGGACTGTTGGCGGCCTGGGCCCTGCACGACACCGAGGAGGTCCTCTTCGGGCCACGCTGGCTCCGGGAGCATCTGCCGGAGCTGCGCGAGCGCTTCCCGCAGGCCCCGGAGGCGGTGTGGAAGGTCGTGGAGAGCATCGACGAAAGGGAGTTCGCCGTCGCCGTGACGGCGGTGGGGGCCGTCGTGGCCGCCGCGGCCGTCGCCGGACAGCGCTCCGGCGGCCGGTCGGCCTTCTACCAGGCCGCGCTGAACGGCTTCGGCCTGCACGGCCTCGTCCATCTGGCGCAGGCCGCCGCCGTCCGCGGGTACACACCCGGATCGGCGACCACACCGCTGATCGTCGTGCCCTTCACGCTCTGGGCGCGCGGGCGGCTGCGGCGGGCCGGTGTGCTGCGGCCGACGAGGGCGCGGGACCTGGTGACGGGGCTCGGGGTGGCCGGCGGTGTGACCGTCGCCGCGCACGCCCTCGCTCGGAGGGTGACCGGCCGCCCCGGTTTTTGAACGCGTTCATGACGGGCGTAGGGTGCTGTCATGAACGAGACGAAGGGGCCGCAGGCCCTTCTCAGGCGTATCCGTGTGTGGCTGGTCGTCTTCATCGTCTGTCTGGTGCTGAGCGGGGTCACCGCCTTCCCGCTCGTCACCGAACTGCACCTGGCCGAGGACGCGTTGACGTCCTGGGCGTCGCCCGTCGCCGAGCTCTTCCCCGGTCTCCTGGAGTGGATCGAGCGGGTGAGGGACGGACTCGACACCGCCGACGCGCAGTACCCCTTCCTGCTCTACGGCACCGACTGGCTGGCCTTCGCCCACCTCGTCATCGCCGTCGCGTTCTACGGTCCCTACCGCGACCCGGTCCGGAACATCTGGGTGATCGAGTTCGGGATGATCGCCTGCGCCGGCATCATCCCGCTCGCCCTGATCTGCGGACCGATCCGGGGCATCCCCTTCTGGTGGTCCGTCATCGACATGTCGTTCGGCGTCTTCGGAGTGATCCCGCTGCTCGTCGTACGACGGATGATCAAGCGCCTCGAAGCGGTGCGGGCCGTTGCCGAGGCGCCTCAGGCCGTCGGCGCGCCGTAGGCCGCCACCATGATGTTCAGCGCGACCTTGTTGACGTCCTGGCCCTTCGCGTCCGTGGAGTTGACGCTGTAGACCAGGGTGCGCGCGCCGTCGCGGGTCGAGGCGATCGCCGCGTTGTAGCCCCAGCGGCCGCCCGTCTTGCCCCACACCTCGCGCCCGCCCAGCTTCTTCATCGCCAGCCCGGCCGCGTACGCGGCCGGGTCGCCGCTCGTGAAGTCCGTGACCTTCGGCAGCGTGAACATCTCCTCCAGGAGCGGGCCGCGCACCACCCGACCCCGGAACAGGGCCGTCGTGAAGCGCTCCAGATCGGCCGTCGTCGAGATGATGTCGCCGGCCGCCCAGCCGTCCGTCGTCCCCCACACCGACACATCGCGCAGCCCGGTCGTGCCGTCTTCCAGCCTCATCGTCTGGTACCCGTGGTTGTGCGGACCCCTGATACGGGGGTCGGTCCCGGGGAAGTAGGTGTCGCGCAGTCCCAGCGGCCGCAGGACGCGCGCCGCGACCTGGTCCTCGTACGTGTCGCCGGTGACCCGCTCGATCAGCAGACCCGCGATCGTGTAGCCGATGTTGAGGTAGTGCTGGCGGGTGCCGGGGGCGAACTCCCGCTCCTTCGCCGTCGCGGAGCGGACCATCTCCCTCGGGTCGTGGATCTCGAAGCGGTTCGCGTACCACTCCTCGACCGTCGTGCCGGCGAAGTCCGGGGCCGGGATGCCGTGCGTGTGGTTGATCAGCTGGCGGACCGTCACCTTCCCGTACCGGTACGGAATCAGCTCCGGCAGGTAGGAGCGGGCCGGGCGGTCCAGGTCCAGCCGCCCCTCGGCGGCCAACTGGAGGACGACCGCGGCCGTGAACACCTTGGTCACCGAGCCGGCCCGGAAGCGCGCGCCCGCGTCGGCCGGTCGCATCGTCGTCAGATCGTGCACGCCCGAGGCGCCGCGCCAGACGCCCTCGGTGCCCCCGACCCGCACCAGCGCGGCCGTGGCAGAGGCCTTCGGCAGTCCGGCGATCGCCGCTTCGAGCGCCGGGTCCGAGATCGGCGCCGCGACGGACGCGGGAGCCGACGGGCCGGTCGCGGAGGCCGGCAGCACCGCGGGGCCCGCCACGACCCCCAGGACGAGGGCGGCGGCCAGCAGCGTGCGCGTGGTGTTCCTCATGGTCAACTCCGTGGATGTGAGCCGGTGTTCTCGATGTCTCTCATCCTGCTGACCTGCGGCGATCCGCGGATCGCCGGAGCGGGGGATCTTCGCCCGCCGCGTTCATCCCCCGGGCGGGGGAGAGCCGGCCGTGATCAGCCCGCTCTCGTACGCGCAGATCACCGCCTGGATCCGGTCCCGAAGACCCAGCTTGGCGAGCACGTTCCCCACATGCGTCTTCACCGTGTGGTCGCTTACCACCAGCTCCGTCGCGATCTCCGCGTTGGAGAGGCCCCGCGCGAGCAGCATCAGCGTCTCCCGCTCGCGGGCCGTCAGCGCGTCGAGGCGCGGATCGGGCCGGGGCGCGCGCCGGGTCGGGCGGGTGTACTCCGCCACCAGGCGCCGGGCCACGGACGGAGCGAGCAGCGAGTCGCCCCGCGCCACCACCCGTACCGCATGCACCAGGTCGTCCCGGCGCACGTCCTTCAGCAGGAAGCCGCTCGCGCCCGCGTGCAGTGCCTCGTACACGTACTCGTCGGAGTCGAAGGTCGTCAGCATCACCGTCCGGCAGGCCGACTCGGCGCTGATCGTCCGGCAGGCCTCGATGCCGTCCATGCCCGGCATCCGGATGTCGAGCAGCGCCACATCGGGGTCGAGCCGGCGCACGGCCTCGACCGCCTCGGCCCCGTCGCCCGCCTCCGCGACCACCTCGATGTCCGACTGCCCCTCCAGGATCATCGCGAAGCCGCTGCGGACCAGCTCCTGGTCGTCGGCCACCACCACGCGGATCGTCAACGCGCCACCTCCGAGATCGACGTCACGGGGAACGCGACCCGTACCTCGAAGCCCTGGCCGTCCGGCCCCGGTCCACACACCGCGGTGCCGCCGTGCGCCGCCGCCCGCTCGCGGATCCCGACGAGCCCGTGCCCGCCGGAGCCCACCGGGGAGCCGCGCCGCGAACCGCGCCCGTCGTCCGTCACCACGATCTCCAGGACGCCGTCCGCATGGTCCAGCCGTACGGAGGCGGTGCGCGCCCCGGCGTGCTTCACCACGTTCGTCAGCGCCTCCTGGACGATGCGGTGGACGGTCGCCCCGACGGCGGACGGCAGGGCCCGCACCCCGCCCGTCGTCGTGTACGAGACGTCCAGCCCACTGGCCCGGACCCGTTCCACCAGCGCCGGGAGCCCACCGAGATCCGGCTGCGGCTCCCGGGGAGCGTCGCTCTCCGTCCCGTCGCGCAGCACTCCCAGCATCCGGCGCAGCTGCACCATGGCGTCCCGGCCGGTCGCGGAGATCGCGTCGAACGCGGCCTCCGCCCGCTCCGGAGCCGCCCGCACCGCCACCGGACCGGCCTCCGCCTGCACGACCATCAGACTCACCGCATGGGAGAGGATGTCGTGCATCTCCCGGGCGATCCGGGCCCGTTCACGCGCCGCCGCCTGCTCGGCCTCGACGCGATGGGCCCGCTGCCGGGCGTCGGTCAGCCGCCCGAAGACGTAGGCCGCCGCGAACACGAAGAGGGAGAAGGTCAGTTCACGCGCCGAGCGGGTGTTGAGCCACACCGACACGGGCACCGCCACCACCAGCAGCGCCAGGGTCGTGAGCCGCTGCCACGCCGGCGCCATCGCGGCGATCGTGTAGACCACGACGAGCCCGGTGTACGGCAGCGGCTGGCCCGGACCCTCCACGGCCAGCTTGTACAGCGCACTGGCCACCAGGACCGCCAGGAGCGTCGCGAAGGGCGCGCGCCGCCGCCAGACCAGAGGCAGCACCGTGAGCGTGGTCAGCCCGTACGCCGGCCAGGTCGCCGGCTCCAGCTCCGGCGGGCGGGGCACCACGAACGGCATCGTCATGGCCGCCTGGACGAGCAGCGCGATCCCGACGTCCACGGCCTGCGGACGGGAGGCCCCGAACTCCCGCGCCCGCTCCCACCACCCTCGTACGTCCCCCCGTATGCCCATTACGGCTTCCGGCCCACCGCGCCGAACTGGGCCACCTCGCTCGCCGGGGCGAACCGCCAGCTCGCGCAGGAGACGATCCCCGGCTCCAGGACGTCGAGACCGTCCAGGAAGGAGGTGAACTCGGCGCGGGTGCGGGCCGTGATCGGCGGCGTCGCGTTCTCGTTCCAGAACGCCATCGCCGCCACGTTCCCCTCGCCGCCGAGCTCCGGCTCCAGCGTCGGATGGGTCAGCACGAGGTACGAGCCGGAGGGGACCGCGTCCATCAGCGTGCGGACCACGGACCGGGCCTCGTCGGTGTCCAGGACGAAGTTGAGGATGCCGAGCATCATCACCGCGACCGGACGCGACAGGTCGAGCGTCCGCGCCGCCGCCTCCAGGATGAGCTCCGGGCTCCGCGCGTCCGCGTCGATGTACTCGGTGACCCCCTCCGGGGCGCTGGTCAGCAGCGCGCGGGCGTGCGTGAGCACGATCGGGTCGTTGTCGACGTAGACGATCCTGGCCTCCGGCGCGACCCGCTGGGCGACCTCGTGGGTGTTGTCGGCCGTCGGCAGGCCCGTGCCGATGTCCAGGAACTGGCGCACCCCGCCCTCGCCCGCCAGATGCGTCACCGCCCGGCCGAGGAACGCCCGGTCCGCGCGGGCCACTTCACCGATGCTCGGGTAGAGGCCGGTGACCTGGTCGCCGACCGCCCGGTCGACGGGATAGTAGTCCTTCCCGCCCAACCAGTAGTTCCACACGCGGGCGTTGTGCGCGATGTCGGTCCGGATCCGCTCGGCCCCTGTCACCGGTGGTCTCCCCTTCGCAGTTCGGCGGCTCGCAGTTCGGCTGCGAGCGCGTCCACCCGGTTGGTGGTGATCGCATCCACCCCGTGGGACAGGAGCTTACGCATGGAGCGCCGGGTGTCCGCGGTCCAGGCCGACAGCAGGTAACCGTCCCGGTGCACGTGCTCCACCAGCGCCCGACTCACCAGGCCGAAGCGGTAGTTGAGCCACCGCGGCCTGACCGCGTCCAGGAGCACCGCACGCGGTGGCGCCAGCGTCGTCCATGTCAGGGCGATCTCCGCGGCCGGGTCGGCGGCCCGGACCTGGAGCATCGCCACCCCGCCCGCGCAGTAGTACACGCGCTCGGCGGCCCCGCACTCGCGGACCGTGCCGACGATCGTGCGGACCGACTCCTCGTTGCCGCCGGGCAGGTCGAGCATCAGCCGGTGCGGCCCGGCCGCGATCAGCGCCTCGCGCAGCGTCGGCACCCCGCCGTAGGTCAGCTCCCGCAGCTGCGCGTGGGTGAGCGCGGACAGCGGCCGGTCGTGACCCCACAGCCGTTCGAGCGTGTCGTCGTGGAGCAGGACGGGGACACCGTCACGGGTGAGCCGTACATCGATCTCCACGGCGTCCGCGCCGCCCTCGATCGCCGAGACGATCGAGGGGATCGTGTTCTCCCGCACGCGGTACGGGTCGCCGCGGTGGCCTACGACAGTGACGTGGTCCGGGGTGACGTGGTCCATGGGGCCATTGTTGCGGCTGGGACGCCGCTCAGCGCGCGAGCCACGTCTCCGTGTAGTCGTCGATCTCGGCGGCGAGGCGGGCCTTTCCGGCCTCGTCCAGGAAGGACGCCTCGACCGCGTTCTTGGCGAGGGCGGCCAGACCGCGCTCGTCGAGCTCCAGGAGGCGGGCGGCGACCGCGTACTCGTTGTTCAGGTCCGTACCGAACATCGGCGGGTCGTCACTGTTGATCGTCACCAGGACGCCGGCCGCGACCATCTCCTTGATGGGGTGCTGGTCCAGATCGGCCACCGCGCGGGTCGCGATGTTCGAGGTCGGGCAGACCTCCAGGGCGATCCGGTGCTCCGCGAGGTGGGCCAGGAGCGCCGGGTCCCGCACGGCGCTGGTGCCGTGACCGATGCGCTGGGCGCCCAGCTCGTTCAGGGCGTCCCAGATCGTCTCCGGGCCCGTCGTCTCGCCCGCGTGCGGAACGGAGCGCAGGCCGGCCGCGATCGCCCGGTCGAAGTACGGCTTGAACTGCGGGCGCGGTACGCCGATCTCCGGGCCGCCGAGGCCGAAGGAGACGAGGCCCTCGGGGCGCAGGTCGACCGCGAGCCGGGCGGTCTCCTCCGCGGCCTCCAGACCGGCCTCGCCGGGGATGTCGAAGCACCAGCGCAGCACGATGCCCAGCTCGGCCTCGGCGGCCTTGCGGGCGTCCTCGATGGCCGCCATGAAGGCGCGCTCGTCGATCCCGCGGCGGGTGGAGCTGTAGGGGGTGATGGTCAGCTCGGCGTACCGGATGTTCTGCCGCGCCATGTCCCGGGCGACCTCGTACGTCAGCAGCCGGACGTCCTCCGGGGTGCGGACGAGGTCGACGACCGAGAGGTAGACCTCGATGAAGTGCGCGAAGTCGGTGAAGGTGAAGTAGTCGACGAGCGCCTCGGGGTCCGTGGGGACCTTCGAGTCGGGGTGACGGGCGGCCAGCTCGGAGACGATCCGCGGGGAGGCGGAGCCGACGTGGTGGACGTGCAGCTCGGCCTTGGGGAGGCCCGCGATGAAGGCGTGGAGATCGGTCATCGGATCATCGTAGGCCGGGCAGGTCCGCCGTCGGAGCGAGGTCGTAGCATGGCGTGACCACGATGGGGGAGGCCCATGTCTGACAACAGCGACCAGCCTCGGGGCGGGTACGACCCGGCGGACCCGTGGGCTCCGCCGAACCGGGACGGGGTGGAACTGAGCAAGCCGGCGACGCCCGCGCCACAGGACCGTCCGCCGGTGCACGATCAGCCGACGATGACGTCGATGCCGGCGGCCGGGGACGTTCCGCCGCCGCCCGTCGCCCCCGGGGGGCCCGCGACCACGCCCGGCGCGTACGGCTACCCGGCCGCGACGCCGGCCGCGCCCGCGCCGGCGGCGTACGGCTACCCCGGCTACCCGGGATACAGCGGCGGCGGCTACGGCCAGACCGGCTGGCAGGCGGCCCCGTCCAACGGGATGGGCACGGCGTCGATGGTGCTCGGCATCATCGCGACCGTCGGCTTCTGCATGTACGGCCTCGGGGTCGTCCTGGGCATCCTGGCCCTGGTCTTCGGCATCATCGGCCGCAAGAAGGTGCAGCGGGGCGAGGCGAGCAACGGCGGCATGGCGACCGCGGGCATCGTCCTCGGCTCGATCGGCATCCTGATCAGCTCGGTGTTCCTGGGCTTCATCATCTGGGCCATCGCCCAGGACGAGACCTACGGCAGTGACTCGGACGACCCGTGGCAGACGAGCCTGGTGGTCCGGAACCGCTAGGACGCCTCGCACAGGAGAAGGGGCCCCGCGCGCCTGCCGGCCGCCGGGCCCCTTCTCCTTCGCGCCGCCCATGCCGCTACGCGCGGCGCAGGCGCTCCCGCGCCTCCATGAGCGCGAAGCCCAGCAGGTTCAGCCCCCGCCAGCGGGCGGGATCCATCGCACGGGGGTCGTCGGCGGCGAGCCCGATGCCCCACACGCGGTCCAGCGGGCTCGCCTCCACCAGGACGCGGCCTCCCGTGCCGAGCAGGTACGCCCGCAGCGCCTCGTCCGACGCGAACTTGTGGACGCTGCCCTCGACGACGATCCCGAAGCGCTCCCGCTCCCACACCGCCTCGTCGAACCCGCGGACCAGCCGCCCCGCCTTCTTCGCCTCCGCGGGCGTAAGGGACGACAGCGCGGCCCGCTCGGCCTCCGGGTCGCCGAAGAGCCGGGCCTTCGCCGCCATCATCCAGTGCTCGGCCGTCGCGTACCGCACCCCGTCGACCTCGAAGGGTGACGTCCACCATTGGCTGAGACAGCTCGCCGAGAGCTGCCCGTCCGGCCTCGGGCGGTGGCCCCAGAAATGCAGCCACTTCACCTTCTCGCCCCTGCTGACCTGCTCCGTCAGCTCGTCGATCTTCCTCATGCACGCGATTCTGGCAGCCGCCACGGACATTCCGTACGGTCATTTACCCGACCCCTCGACACATGGTCGACCGATTCCGTCGCGTAACCAAAAGGCAACAACGGAATCACTTGTTGGCCTGGTATAGCTCTGTCAGGATCGGCACTCAATTCGAGCTGGAACAACGGAGAGCGTCATGGGCAACCGCTTCCAGGTGACGGACCGCTTCGCGGACGGCGCACAGTACATCGGCGGGCGTCTGCGGCCCGGGACCTCGGGTGAGGAACACAGTGTCGTCGACCCGGCCACGGGCGAGCGCGTGTACACCTACACACTCGCGAGCACGGCGGACGTGGACGCCGCCGTCGCCGCCGCGAAGGAGGCGTTCCCCGGCTGGGCCGGTGCCACCCCCGGCGAGCGCTCGGACGCGCTGCACCGGTTCGCCGGCGTGCTCGCCGAGCGGGCCGAGGACTTCGCCCGCGTCGAGTCCCTCCAGTGCGGCAAGCCCATCAAGCTGTCCACCGAGTTCGACGTACCGGGCACGGTCGACAACACCGCCTTCTTCGCCGGGGCGGCCCGCCACCTCCAGGGTCAGTCGGCCGGCGAGTACAGCGGCGACCACACCTCGTACGTACGGCGCGAGCCGATCGGTGTCGTCGGCTCCATCGCCCCCTGGAACTACCCCCTCCAGATGGCCGCCTGGAAGATCCTCCCGGCGATCGCGGCCGGCAACACGATCGTCCTGAAGCCGGCCGAACTCACCCCGCTCACCTCGCTGATGTTCGCCCAGGCGGCCACCGACGCCGGTATCCCCGACGGTGTCGTCAACATCGTCAACGGCGCCGGACGCACCGCCGGCGAGCGCCTCGTCGGCCACCCGGACGTGGTCATGACCTCCTTCACCGGCTCCACCGCGGTCGGCAAGCGCGTCGCCGAGATCGCCACCTCCACCGTGAAGCGGCTCCACCTCGAACTCGGCGGCAAGGCCCCCTTCGTCGTCTTCGACGACGCCGACCTGGAGGCCGCGGCCCACGGCGCCGTCGCGGCCTCCCTCATCAACACGGGCCAGGACTGCACCGCCGCCACGCGCGCGTACGTCCAGCGCCCGCTCTTCGACGCCTTCGTCGCCCGCGTCGCCGAACTGATGGAGACCGTCCGCCTGGGCGACCCCTTCGACCCGTCCACCGACCTGGGCCCGCTGATCAGCCACGTCCAGCGCGACCGGGTCGCCGCCTTCGTCGACCGCGCCCGCGGCTACGCCACCGTCGTCACCGGCGGCGAGGCCCCGGGCGGGGAGCTGAAGAACGGCGCGTACTACCGTCCGACCCTGATCACCGGCGCCGCGCAGGACAGCGAGGTCGTGCAGTCGGAGATCTTCGGACCGGTCCTGGTGGCGCTGCCCTTCGACAGCGACGACGAGGGCATCCGGCTCGCCAACGACACCCCCTACGGCCTCGCCGCCTCCGCCTGGACCCGCGAGGTCTTCCGGGCGAACCGCGCCACCCGCGAGATCAAGGCGGGCTGCGTCTGGGTCAACGACCACATCCCGATCATCAGCGAGATGCCGCACGGCGGCTACAAGGCCTCCGGCTTCGGCAAGGACATGTCGGCGTATTCCTTCGAGGAGTACACGCAGGTCAAGCATGTGATGTACGAAAACACCGCGGTGGCCAGGAAGGACTGGCACCGCACGATCTTCGGAGACCGGTAGTCCTCCCCAACCCCCGAGAGGCACAGCGCATGGAGCAGTACGAGCCCGACAGCCTGTCCCCCGCGCAACTCGCCGCGATGCGGCGCAGTCTGACGAGCGGCCGGGGCGCCCTCACCCGCCGTTCGATGCTGCGCGCCGGAGGCGTCGGCGCGCTCACGATCGGCGGCCTCGCGTCCCTGAGCGCCTGTGGCATCCCGCCGGCCAAGCGCGAGGGCCAGGGCGGCCCCGCGTCCACGGACTTCTCGGCCAAGGAGAAGCAGGTCGCCTTCTCCAACTGGACCGAGTACATGGACGTCAGCGAGGACGAGAAGTCCCGCCCGACCCTGGAGGCGTTCACCAAGCGCACCGGGATCAAGATCAAGTACACCGAGGACATCAACGACAACGTCGAGTTCTTCGGCAAGATCAAGCCTCAGCTCGCGGCCGGCCAGGACACCGGACGCGACCTGATCTGCGTCACCGACTGGCTCGCGGCGCGCATCATCCGGCTCGGCTGGGCGCAGAAGCTCGACGCGGCCAACCTCCCCACCGCGTACGCCAACCTGTCCGCGCAGTTCCGTCGCCCCGACTGGGACCCGGGCCGCGCCTACTCGTACCCGTGGACCGGCATCTCCACCGTCATCGCCTACAACTCCAAGGCGACCGGCGGCAAGAAGGTCGACTCCGTCACGCAGCTCCTCGACGATCCCTCGCTCAAGGGCCGGGTCGGCTTCCTCACCGAGATGCGCGACTCCGTCGGCATGACCCTGCTCGACATGGGCAAGGACCCGGGGAAGTTCACCGACGCCGAGTACGACGAGGCGATCGGCCGGCTGCAGAAGGGCGTCGACAAGAAGCAGATCCGGCGCTTCACCGGCAACGACTACACCTCCGACCTGGACAAGGGCGACCTCGCGGCCTGCCTCGCCTGGGCCGGTGACGTCATCCAGCTCCAGGCCGACAACCCGGACATCAAGTTCGCGATACCTTCCGCCGGTTACATCACCTCCAGCGACAACCTGCTGGTCCCGGCCAAGGCGCGCCACAAGGCCAACGCCGAGAAGCTCATCGACTACTACTACGAGCTCCCGGTCGCCGCGCAGCTTGCCGCGTACATCAACTACGTCTGCCCGGTCGACGGGGTCAAGGACGAGCTCGCCAAGATCGACCCCGAGCTGGCCAACAACACGCTGATCCTGCCGGACAAGGCCATGGCCGCGAAGTCGCACGCCTTCCGCTCGCTCACCAGCGAGGAAGAGACGGCGTACGAGGAGAAGTTCACCAAGCTCATCGGTGCCTGATCTCCCGCAGCGGCAAGCGCGGGGGCGCCACCATCGTCGTCCACCTCTTACGAACCTGGGATCGCAACCCATGACTGACAAGAACACCGGCGGCGACGTCCGTCTCACCGGGATCAGCAAGACCTACGGCTCCTTCACCGCCGTCCATCCGCTCGACCTGACGATCCCGCAGGGCTCGTTCTTCGCCCTCCTCGGCGCCTCCGGCTGCGGCAAGACCACCACGCTGCGCATGATCGCCGGCCTGGAGGAGCCCACCGGCGGCACCGTGTTCCTCGGCGACAAGGACGTCACCGACCTCCCGCCCTACAAGCGGCCGGTCAACACCGTCTTCCAGTCCTACGCGCTCTTCCCGCACATGGACATCTACGAGAACATCGCCTTCGGTCTGCGCCGACGGGGCATCAAGTCGGTGAAGAAGCAGGTCGACGACATGCTGGAGCTCGTCCAGCTCGGCGACAAGGCCCGCCACAAGCCGCACCAGCTCTCCGGCGGCCAGCAGCAGCGCGTCGCCGTGGCCCGGGCCCTCATCAACCACCCGCAGGTCCTCCTCCTCGACGAGCCGCTCGGCGCCCTCGACCTCAAGCTGCGCCGCCAGATGCAGCTGGAGCTCAAGCGCATCCAGACCGAGGTCGGCATCACCTTCGTCCACGTCACCCACGACCAGGAGGAGGCCATGACCATGGCCGACCAGGTCGCGGTCATGAACGGCGGACGGGTCGAGCAGCTCGGCGACCCCGCCGACCTGTACGAGAACCCGCGGACCACGTTCGTGGCGAACTTCCTGGGCACCTCCAACCTCATCGAGGCCGAGGTCGTCGAGAACGGCGGTTCCGACCTGGTCGTGACGGCCGGCGGCGGCAAGCTCCGGCTGCCCGCGGACCGCTGTTCGGCGACCGTGCGCACCGGGGGCAAGGTCCTCGTCGGTGTCCGCCCCGAGAAGATCTCGCTCGCGCACGCCGACGACGCGGGGAAGATCGCCGACGGCCGCAACAAGGTCACCGGCCGCATAGCCGACTCCTCCTTCATCGGCGTCTCCACCCAGTACGTGGTGAACTCGCCGGCGGGGGCGGAGCTCCAGGTCTACGAGCAGAACATCGAGCGGGACGCGCGTCTGCTGCCCGGCGCCGAGGTCGTCCTGCACTGGAACCCGGCCCATACGTTCGGCCTGGACGCCGATCAGGACATCGACGCGGGCGTGGAGACGGTGGAGGACGCCGGATGAGCACTTCCACCCTCACCAAGGAGGAGGAGACCGCGCCGGCCGCAGTACCGGCGACGCGCAAGCCCTCCACCCGCAAGCGGCTCGTCCCGTACTGGCTGCTGCTGCCCGGCATCGTCTGGCTGCTCGTCTTCTTCGCGCTGCCGATGGTCTACCAGGCGTCGACCTCCGTGCAGACCGGCTCGCTGGAGAAGGGCTTCGAGGTCACCTGGCACTTCCAGACGTACTGGGACGCCTTCCAGGAGTACTGGCCGCAGTTCGTCCGCTCCCTGCTGTACGCCGGTACGGCCACGCTGCTGTGTCTGCTCCTCGGCTATCCGCTGGCGTATCTGATCGCCTTCAAGGCCGGCCGGTGGCGCAACCTCCTGCTGGTCCTCGTCATCGCCCCCTTCTTCACCAGCTTCCTCATCCGGACGCTGGCGTGGAAGACGATCCTCGCCGACGGCGGCGCGGTCGTCGGCGCGCTCGACGCGCTGCACGTCCTGGACGTGACGAGCTGGCTCGGCTGGACCGAGGGCGACCGGGTGCTCGCCACCCCGATGGCGGTGGTCTGCGGTCTGACGTACAACTTCCTGCCGTTCATGATCCTGCCGCTCTACACCTCGCTGGAGCGGATCGACGGCCGGCTGCACGAGGCGGCCAAGGACCTGTACGCCTCCCCGGCCACCACCTTCCGCAAGGTGACCTTCCCGCTCTCCATGCCGGGCGTGGTCTCCGGCACGCTGCTCACGTTCATCCCGGCCAGCGGCGACTACGTCAACGCCGAACTCCTCGGCTCGACCGACACCAAGATGGTCGGCAACGTGATCCAGTCGCAGTTCCTTCGGGTCCTCGACTATCCGACGGCCGCCGCGCTGTCCTTCATCCTCATGGCGATCGTGCTGCTCATGGTCACCGTCTACATCCGCCGTGCGGGAACGGAGGACCTGGTCTGATGCGTTGGATACGCCGGAACCTCGTCGCCCTCATGGGCCTGCTGACGCTCGCGTACATGATCCTGCCGAACATCGTCGTGATGGTGTTCTCGTTCAACAAGCCGAACGGGCGGTTCAACTACGCCTGGCAGCGCTTCTCCCTGGACGCCTGGAAGGACCCCTGCGGCGTCGCCGATCTGTGCGGCTCGCTGACCCTGTCGTTGCAGATCGCCGCCTGGGCCACGCTCGGGGCCACGATCCTCGGCACGATGATCGCCTTCGCGCTGGTCCGCTACCGCTTCCGGGCGCGTGGCGCGATCAACTCGCTGATCTTCCTGCCGATGGCCATGCCCGAGGTCGTCATGGCCGCCTCCCTGCTCACGCTCTTCCTGAACATGGGCGCCGAGCTGGGCTTCTGGACCGTCCTGATCGCCCACATCATGTTCTGCCTGTCGTTCGTCGTGACGGCGGTCAAGGCACGGGTGATGTCGATGGACCCCCGTCTGGAGGAGGCCGCGCGCGACCTCTACGCCGGCCCGGTGCAGACCTTCGTACGGGTCACGCTGCCGATCGCCGCCCCCGGAATCGCCGCCGGAGCGCTGCTCGCCTTCGCGCTCTCGTTCGACGACTTCATCATCACCAACTTCAACGCGGGCTCGACCGTCACCTTCCCCATGTTCGTCTGGGGCTCGGCACAGCGCGGCACGCCCGTCCAGATCAACGTCATCGGCACGGCCATGTTCATCATTGCCGTACTGGTGGTGGTAGCCGGACAGATCATCACGAACCGGCGCAAGAAAACAGCGACAACCTGAGCAAGCCCTGAAGGAGTTGGAAACCATGGCCCCAGTCGCCATGCGTCTCGCTGCACAATCTCTCTCCGACGCCCAGCCCGTCCCCTTCTGGCTGGAAGACCCCGGCAAGCCCGGAGCGCTGCCCGCCCTCACCGGCACCGAGAAGTGCGACCTTCTCGTCGTCGGCGGCGGATACAGCGGACTGTGGACCGCGCTCCTCGCCAAGGAGCGCGACCCCTCCAGGGACGTCGTCCTGATCGAAGGCCGCGAGGTGGGCTGGGCCGCCTCGGGCCGCAACGGCGGCTTCTGCGCCGCCTCCCTCACCCACGGCTTCGGCAACGGACTCGCCCGCTGGCCGGGCGAGCTGCCGAAGCTCGAGGAGCTCGGCGAGCGCAACCTCGACGCCATCGAGGCGGCGGTCGCCCGCTACTCGCTCGACTGCGACTTCGAGCGCACCGGCGAGATCGACGTCGCCACCGAGCCGTACCAGATGGAGGAACTCACGGAGGTGTACGCGGAGATCGAGCGGCTCGGTCTCGCGGACGGCCTCGACCTGCTCGACGGCGACGCCGTCCGCGCGGAGGTCGACTCCCCGACCTTCCTCGGCGGCCTGTGGGACCGGCGCGGCGTCGCGATGCTCAACCCCGCCAAGCTGGCGTGGGGCCTGAAGCGGGCCTGCGCCGACCTCGGGGTGCGGATCTACGAGAACACCCCCGGCCTCGACCTCGTCTCCGTCGGCGCGGGCATGGGCGTGCGCACCCCGTACGGCAGGGTCCTCGCCCGCCGGGTCGCGCTCGGCACCAATGTCTTCCCCTCGCTGGTCAAGCGGGTCCGGCACTACACCGTCCCGGTCTACGACTACGCCCTGATGACCGAGCCGCTCAGCCCCGAGCAGCTCGCCGCGATCGGCTGGAAGAACCGTCAGGGACTCGGGGACTCCGCCAACCAGTTCCACTACTTCCGGATCACCGCCGACAACCGGATCCTGTGGGGCGGCTACGACGCGATCTACCAGTTCGGCGGCCGGCTCAGCGCCGAGATGGACAACCGCCCGGAGACGTATCTGAAGCTCGCCGAGCACTTCTTCCGCTGCTTCCCGCAGCTGGAGGGGCTCCGCTTCAGCCACGCCTGGGGCGGCGCGATCGACACCTGCTCGCGCTTCTCCGCCTTCTTCGGCACGGCGTACCAGGGCAAGGTCGCCTACGCCGCGGGCTTCACCGGCCTCGGTGTCGGCGCCACCCGCTTCGGCGGCGATGTGATGCTGGACCTGCTGGCCGGTGAGCGCACGGAGCGTACGGAGCTGGAGATGGTCCGCTCCAAGCCGCTTCCGTTCCCGCCGGAGCCGATCGCCTGGGCCGGCATCGGCATCACCAAGTGGTCGATGGCGCGGGCCGACGAGAACGGCGGCCGCCGCAATCTGTGGCTGAAGGCGATGGACCGCCTCGGCCTGGGCTTCGACAGCTAGCCCCGGTCAGGCGGTCCGGTCGGCGGGGTCACGGCTTCTGCCGTGGCCCCGCCGAGCTGTTCGCGGTCGTCTCGGCCAGCACGCCCTCGCCCTCGGTGTCCAGGTGCGGCAGGATGCGGTCCAGCCAGCGCGGGGTCCACCAGGCTTTCGGCCCGAGCAGGGTCATCACTGCGGGCACCAGGAGCAGACGAGCGATCGTCGCGTCGATCAGCACGCTCGCCGCCAGGCCGAGACCCAGCATCTTCACCACGATGTTGTCGCTGACGATGAAGGCAGCGAAGACGCTGACCATGATGAGCGCCGCGCAGGTGATGACCCGGGCCGTGATCTCCAGGGCATGCGCGACGCTCGCCTTGGCGTCGCCGGTGCGCAGCCATGCCTCGTGGACGCGGGACAGCAGGAAGATCTCGTAGTCCATGCTCAGACCGAAGACGATGGCGAACATCATCATCGGCACGTAGCTCTCGATCGGCACCTTTCCGGAGACGCCGAGCGCCGGGCCTCCCCAGCCCCACTGGAAGACGGCGACCACCACTCCGTACGAGGCGCCGATCGAGAGCAGGTTGAGGATGGCGGCCTTGGCGGCGACGAGCGGCCCGCGGAAGACCACCAGGATGACGAGGAACGCCAGGGCCACGACCACGGCGATGATGAGCGGCAGCCGGCTGGAGACGATGTCGAGGAAGTCGACCTGGGCGGCGGTCGTGCCGGTGACGTACGTGGTGGCCACGGTCCCGTCGACCGCGTTCGGAAGGACGGTGTCGGTCAGGTCGTTGACCAGCTGCGTCGTCCGCTCGTCCTGGGGCGCGGCGACCGAGTAGGCGGTGCCGAGCAGGACGTCGCCGTCGGAGGTCGGCTGCAGCGGCGTGATCAGGGCGGCGTTCGGGACCCCGGTGAGGGCCTTCTGCGCCTGCGAGGCGAGGGCGGACCGGTCGGCGGCGGGCACCGAGGACTGGTCGATCACCACGGTCAGCGGACCGTTGGAGCCGGGCCCGAAGGCCGAGGACATCAGGTCGAAGGCGCGCCGGTCGGTGAAGGACTTCGGATCGGCGCCGTCGCCGATGTGCCCGAGCTGCATGAAGAACATGGGAATGGCGAGGATGACGAGGGCGACGACGCCCGCGGTCAGGAACCACCAGGGGCGCCGCTCCACCCGCAGCGCGTAGCGGTGCCAGGTGCCGGTCTCCTCGCCCTCCTCGACGTTGGTCTCGGCGACCGGGGTGCGCACCCTCAGCTTGTCGATCCGCCGCCCGATCAGACCGAGCATCGCCGGTACGAGCGTCAGCGCGCCGATCACGGCGGTGACCACGGTGGAGGTCGCCGCCAGACCGAGCAGGCCGATGAACGTCAGCCCGGAGACCCACAGCCCGGACAGGGCGATGATGACGGTGCATCCCGAGACGAGGACGGCCCGGCCGCTCGTGGCGGCGGCGGTCCCGGCGGCTGTCACCGGGTCCACGCCGTTCATCAGCAGCTGGCGGTGACGGGTGATCAGGAAGAGCGCGTAGTCGATGCCGACACCGATGCCGATCATCGTGGCCAGGGTCGGTGAGACGGTCGCGAAGGTCCACACGGAGGCGAGCAGCCCGAGCACCGCGATTCCGCACAGGGCCGCGAACAGGGCGGTGACCAGCGGCAGCACGGCGGCCAGCACACTGCCGAAGCCGATCAGGAGTACGACGATCGCGACCCCGAAACCGATCGCCTCGCTGGTCCGGTCGTCCGCCTCGGGCCGGGCCAGCTCGCCCAGCGAACCGCCGTACTCGACCTCGACACCGGCGGCGCGCAGCGGCTCCACCGCGCTGTCCACACCATCCAGGTAGTCGTCGCCGAGGGTCGAGGGCTGGACGCTGAAGCGCATCGTGATGTACGCGGTCTTGCCGTCCGTCGAGAGCGGTCCGACGTTCGGGGTGCCCGGGGGCGGGGCCGGCGGTGTGGTGCCGGGCGCCGGCAGCGGGTTCTGCGCACTGAGGACCTCCGGCAGCTTCCCGAGGGCGGTGACCGTCGACGAGATCTGGTCGCTCACCTCGGTGAGCGGCTTCGCGGAGTCGTACAGCACCACCTGGGCGCTGTAGCCGCCGGCCGCCGGCTCGTGCTCCCGGAGGACGTCGAGCCCCTCCTGGGACTGGGTGCCGGGCAGGGAGTAGTTGTCGGAGTACTCACCGCCGTACGCGTGCTGAAGGACCAACAGTCCCGCCAGCGCGACGATCCACCCGGCGATCACGATGACGAAATGGCGTGCCGACCACGCGCCGAGCCGCCACAGCAGCCCCTTCTTCTTGCCGGAGCTTCGACTGCCGGGTGCGGCACCCGATGACGGCGGGAACGGCATGAATACTCCCGTGGTGAGCGTGGTGCGGAGGCCCATACGAACACGTGCGTGCGGGCGGGCGGCGGACGCCGCCGACCCGGCCCGCCGCCGTCCACCCGATCGGGCGCGTCCCGGCCGACCCCGGACCCGGGGTGTGCGCCGGGTGTGCGCCCCCGCGCACACCAGTCGGTCGCGATGTGACCCAGTTCACTACCAACCCATGGCCCGAACCCGCGTAATGATCGTCGCCGACCCCGCTCTCTGTGTGTGGACGTCGCGTCCGCACACGGAATGGAGGCCAAGGCAATGACCGCTTCGGGGGCCAGGACCGCAGTGGAATGGCTGGCGTCGGTGGCGCCGGATCCCGACGCCTGCCGCTGGGAATGGGAGCGCAACCCGCACGGGGTGGCGCTGCTGCCCGCGGGCAGGCGCTGGGACGTGCTGATCCTGCCGGGGGAGCTCGGCTGCCCCACGCTCGACGTGCTCACCCGGCTGGTGGCGCGGCCCGGGCCGGTGCTCGCCGACTTCGGCGAGGCCCGTACGGGGTTCTTCGTGCCGCCCGGCACGGCCGCGCGCTGGCTCGGTACGGGGGTGCGCAGCGCCGGTCGCGGCACCTGGATCGTCGTCCCCTACCCGGGGCGGGCCACCGGGGGTGTGCGCTGGCTGATCCCGCCCGACGGAAGCGGGACGCTCAACGACGCCTCTCTCCTGGAGCTGGCGATGCACGAGGCGGCGGGCCGACTGGCCCGGGGGGAAGGGGGGCAGAGGTCTTGACCACTTGATTGGTCTGGACCATGCTGTGGCGCGCTCCACCTCGATTCCCCCACCCCCGGAGGCAGTTGTGGACCGCACCAGACCTCTCACCCTTCTGCTGGCGGGCGTCCTCGCCGCCGGCGGACTCGTCTCCCTCACCCCCGTGGCCCAGGCCGCCGACACCGAACTCGCACGCAACGGCGGCTTCGAATCGGGGCTCGACGGCTGGAGCTGTGCGGCGGGCAGCGGAGCCGTCGTCGCGTCACCCGTGCGCAGCGGGACGAAGGCGCTGCAGGCGACCCCCGCGGGCAGCGACCACGCCAAGTGCTCCCAGACCGTCACCGTGAAGCCGAACTCCGCGTACACGCTGAGCGGTTGGGTGCGCGGCAGCTACGTCTACCTCGGCGCGTCCGGAACCGGCACCACCGACGTCTCCACCTGGACCCAGTCCGCCCCCGACTGGCAGAAGCTGAACACCACCTTCACGACCGGGGCCTCGACGACCTCGGTGACGATCTACACCCACGGCTGGTACGGCACCGGCGCGTACCACGCCGACGACGTCTCCCTGATCGGCCCCGGCGGAGACCCCGTCCAGATACCGGCCACCCCCACCGGGCTCACCGCGGGCTCCCCGACCTCCACCTCCGTGCCGCTGTCCTGGCCCGCCGTCGCGGGCGCCACGTCGTACAAGGTCTACCGCGGCGGAACCCTGGCGGGGACCGTCACCGGCACCTCGTACACCGCGACCGGCCTCACGCCCTCCACCTCGTACTCCTTCCAGGTCTCGGCCGTGAACAGCGCGGGCGAGTCGGCCAGGTCCGCCGCGGTCTCCGCGACCACGACCTCCGGCGGCGGAGGTAACCCCGGCGGCGACCTCCCCGCCCACGCGCTCGTCGGCTACCTCCACGCCGGCTTCGCCAACGGCTCCGGCTACACCCGGATGGCCGACGTCCCCGACTCCTGGGACGTCATCAACCTCGCCTTCGGCGAGCCGACCTCGGTGACCTCCGGTGACATCCGCTTCTCCCTCTGCCCGGCCACCGAGTGCCCGAACGTGGAGTCCGTCGCGGACTTCAAGGCGGCGATCAAGGCCAAGCAGGCCGCCGGCAAGAAGGTCCTGATCTCCATCGGCGGCCAGAACGGCCAGGTGCAGCTCTCCACCACGGCCGCCCGCGACACCTTCGTCTCCTCCGTCTCGAAGATCATCGACGAGTACGGACTCGACGGCCTGGACATCGACTTCGAGGGCCACTCCCTCTCGCTCCAGACCGGTGACACCGACTTCCGCAGCCCGACCAGCCCGGTCATCGTCAACCTGATCTCCGCGGTGAAGTCCCTGAAGGCCAAGTACGGCTCCGACTTCGTCCTGACGATGGCGCCGGAGACGTTCTTCGTCCAGCTCGGCTACCAGTACTACGGCTCCGGCCCCTGGGGCGGCCAGGACCCGCGCGCCGGCGCCTACCTCCCGGTCATCCACGCCCTGCGCGACGACCTCACCCTGCTCCACGTCCAGGACTACAACTCGGGCTCGATCATGGGCCTCGACAACCAGTACCACTCCATGGGCGGCGCGGACTTCCACATCGCGATGACCGACATGCTGCTCACCGGCTTCCCGGTCGCCGGCAACACCGAGCGCGTCTTCCCGGCGCTCCGCCCCGAACAGGTCGCCATCGGCCTCCCGGCCTCCACCCAGGCGGGCAACGGCCACACGACACCGTCCGAGGTGAACAAGGCCCTGGACTGCCTGACGAAGAAGACGAACTGCGGCACCTACCAGACCCACGGCACCTGGCCCGCGCTGCGCGGGCTGATGACCTGGTCGATCAACTGGGACCGGTTCAACGGCTGGGAGTTCAGCCGGAACTTCGACGCCTACCGCTGGAGCTGACGGCGGGTCGAGGGCCTGCGCGGCGAGCCGCGCCGGTGGACGGCCTGCCCGGGAGTCGTGCTGGTGGTCGGATGCCCGGCGGGGCAACTCCGGTGGACGGCCTGCCCGGCGAGCCGGGCCGGTAGTCGGACGCCCGGCGGGCCGAGCCCGGTGGGCGACCTGCCCGGTCGGTCACGCGATCGCTCGCGTGGCCGACCGGGCCGCGGCGCGCGTTCAGCCGGCCGTGGCTGCCGTGCGCGGTTCCAGCCCGGCGCGGCGCAGGGCCCGGCCCATGGCCGGGAGGTCCGGGGCGCTCCCGTCCTCCGGGGCGGCGTAGGACTCCAGCAGCTCGGGCGTCAGCCGGTACCCCTCGGCGTGCTCCATGAGGAGCTCCGGATCCGGCCCGTCGTGCCGGATGTGATCGTTCAGCAGGCGCAGGGCGTCGTCCCGGTCGACGAAGCGGCTCATGCCGCAGTCGAGGCCGTCGTCGTCCAGGTCGTCGGGGTACGGGGCGCGGGCCCAGGCGCCGTTCTCGTACCAGTAGACACAGCCCAGTTCGTTCCCCGCGAGCCGGTCGCGCAGCTCCTCGTACGGGAGCCAGTCGGGGCCGCCCGCCAGCATGTCGATCGGCGTCTCGTGCCACTTGACGCCGCTCGACTCGTCCTCGCCGAACAGCACGTACCGGCCCTCGCCGACGCGGGAGAACGTCCACCAGGTGCAGCCGCAGTCGTCGAGGTGGAGGCCCTCCTCGTCGATCCAGTGGCCGGTCCGGTACCTCTTGCTCTCCTCCGCCTCGGTGGTCGCCTCCAGTGCGGCGACCAGCGCCCAGCGTGCCCACAGCAGCTCCGGGGACGGCAAGTCTCCTGGCAGTCCCGGCCGTTGAATCGTCATCCCGCTCTCCGGATCGTCGGTCACGAACGTGAAGGGCGACCGTACCGTTCGGCTACGACAGGCCAGGTGAGCAGGGGCACGCACAGGGCGAGCGAGGCCAGCACGTCCAGCGGCCAGTGGTAGCCGCGCAGGATCAGGCCGATGCCCGTCAGCGCCGTCAGGACGGCGGCCACCGGGACGAGACGGTTCGAGACCAGGAACGCGGCGCCGAAGTACGCCACCATCGCCGTCGCCGTGTGGCCCGACGGGTAGTAGCCCGCGGCCCAGGGCTCCAAGGGGCCCGGGCGGGCGGTCCACTCCTTCAGGGGGAGGACGAGGGCCGGTACGAGCGCCATGGTGACCCCCGCGCACAGAGCCTGGGCGCGCCGGCCGCGGAGGATCGCGTACGCCATCGCGCACACGAGGACCGGAAGGGCGACCGTCATATTGCCGAGATCGGCGCCGAGTTCGGAGAGCCGTCGGGGAACGGTGTCGACGAGAGCGCGCGAGAGGCGTTCGTCGAGCCGGGCGAGAGGGCCCCCGACGAGGACCTGCCAGGTGACGAGGGCGAGAGCCACGACCGCCGAGAAGACAGCCGGCCTCCCCGGAACAGGGGGGGTGGTTCCGGGGAGGCCGCCTTGACCGGGCCACCGCGCGCCCCGGGGGGTGTGGGGCGAGCGGCCATCCGATCGGTGAGGAGTTCCGGAGCCGGAGGCTCCAGTGGTGTGCGCGAAGGCACGATCAAGGCGGGGCTGGGGAGGCTCCGCCCTGTTGTCGCCCGCAGTCTCCTGTGAGCGAGGTGTTTCTCTCATCTGCAGAAACCGTACGGCAGAGAAAGGGGGACCGACAGCCGGAACTCCATCCCGCCATCGGCCCCCCACACCTTCTTCACACCCTGCGCCGAAGAGGCGTCAGATCTGGCCGAACGCGCTCTCGATGACGTCGAGACCCTCGTTCAGCAGGTCCTCGCCGATCACCAGCGGCGGCAGGAAACGCAGCACGTTGCCGTAGGTGCCACAGGTCAGGACCATCACGCCCTCGGCGTGGCAGGCCTTCGCCAGCGCGCCCGCGGCCTCCGGGTTCGGCTCCTTGGTCGCCGGGTCCTTGACCAGCTCGATCGCGATCATGGCGCCGCGGCCGCGGATGTCGCCGATGATCTCGTACTTCTCCTGCATGGCGGCCAGACGGGCCTTCATGAGCGACTCGATCTTCTTCGCCGCGGCGTTGAGGTCGAGCTCCTTCATGGTCTCGATGGAGCCGAGCGCACCGGCGCAGGCCACCGGGTTGCCGCCGTAGGTGCCGCCGAGGCCGCCGCCGTGGACGGAGTCCATGATCTCGGCGCGGCCGGTGACGGCGGCGAGCGGCAGACCGCCCGCGATGCCCTTGGCGGTGGTGATCAGGTCCGGGACGATGCCCTCGTCCTCGCAGGCGAACCACTGGCCGGTGCGGCAGAAGCCGGACTGGATCTCGTCGGCGACGAAGACGATGCCGTTGTCGTTGGCGAACTTCACGATCGCCGGCAGGAAGCCCTTGGCCGGCTCGATGAAGCCGCCCTCGCCGAGGACCGGCTCGATGATGATCGCGGCGACGTTCTCGGCGCCGATCTGCTTGGAGATCTGGTCGATCGCCTGGGCGGCGGCCTCGGGGCCGCAGTTCTCGGCGCCGGTGGGCCAGCGGTAGCCGTAGGCGACCGGCACGCGGTAGACCTCGGGCGCGAACGGGCCGAAGCCCTGCTTGTACGGCATGTTCTTCGAGGTCAGCGCCATCGTCAGGTTCGTACGGCCGTGGTAGCCGTGGTCGAAGACGACGACGGCCTGGCGCTTGGTGTACGAACGGGCGATCTTGACGGCGTTCTCGACGGCCTCGGCGCCCGAGTTGAACAGCGCGGACTTCTTGGCGTGGTCGCCCGGGGTCAGCTCGGAGAGCGCCTCGCAGACCTCGACGTAACCCTCGTACGGCGTCACCATGAAACAGGTGTGCGTGAAGTCGGCGAGCTGCGCGGCGGCGCGGCGGACGACGGCCTCGGCGGAGGCGCCGACGGAGGTCACGGCGATGCCGGAGCCGAAGTCGATCAGGCGGTTGCCGTCGACGTCCTCGATGATGCCGCCGCCGGCCTTCGCGGTGAAGACGGGCAGCACGGAGCCCACGCCGCCGGCCACGGCGTCGAGGCGGCGGGCCTGCAGCTCCTGCGACTTCGGACCGGGGATGGCGGTGACGACGCGCCGCTCCTGCGGGACAGCGTTCATGCGGGGCTCCTGGGGGTGTTCTGGACGCACTTGTGGGTTTCTTCCGCAGGCTAGGCGCGGGGGAGGGGCGTGGGCATGCGCCGATCGGGAGTGTTGGGGGGTGTGTCGTTGTCCGGTGTGGACATGGCGGCCGCGAAACCGCTCCGCGGCGTCCCATGCCCACTAGATTGACGGTGGCACAGATGCGGCGACCCGGCTGGTCAGGGGGCAGGGGTTTCATGGAGACCGAAGGCACGTACGAGTCACGCGACACGCGGGGGAGCGCGGTCCCGCGCCCGGCGGGTCCGCCCGTGCCGCCCGGCCCCCCGCACCAGGGCCCCGCCCTACCGCCGCCGCCCGCCCACGCGCCCACGCACGGAACCTCCCTGGGTACCTGGCTGCGTGTACCGCGCCCCGAGGCCGAGCCCGGCGTCTGGCGCTACGGACATGTGCCACGGCCGGCCGAAGCGCCCGACGACGTGCCCGGGCGGCAACTCCTGAGCGGTGCCCTGATCTCGTTCCTCGCCGGTCTCCTGCTGTGGTCGCTGCACGCCAACTACTACATCCCTTACTGGCTGGACCCGCTGTACTGGACCAGCGCCCTGGTGAAGCTCAGCGACAACGCGGTGGTCAAGGGGATCATCGGCGGCATCATCGACATCGCCCTGCTGGTGGGTCTGGTCGCCTTCTTCTACCGCGTCGGCCGGTGGGGCGAGGTGGGCCGCCGTTATCTGCTGCCGCTCTTCGGTGTACGCCGCGCCGACGCGGGCCCCAAGCCCCCGCGTCCCGTTCTGGAAGGCTCCCCCGAGGACCCCGCGCAGTGGTGGCAGCTGCGTGCCGCCGGGCAGGCGGAGGTGGCCGACCGGCTGGCCGAGGAGGCTCGGTCGGGCCGGATGGGCGACGTCGACTACGCCAGGATCGTGCGTGCCTGGCACACGGTCCAGATCAACCCCTCGCGCCTCGGCCCCTTCGTCGACGCCGTGCTCCGTCATGGCGCGGCCGCCTTCGCGCACCCGTCCGGCGTCCGCGACCTGCCCTTGCGGTCGGCACGCCACGACCTCTACGCGCACCAGGTGAAGATCGGCACCGCTCATCCTGGCGAGCGCAACCCCTACCCCCGCCGCACCACCGGTGTGGCGCTCGAGCCCGGGTTGCTCGGGACCTCGTTGGTGGCTGTCGGGCCGGCCGGGGCCGGGAAGACCGTGCGGCTCGTGCGGCCCGTGGTCGAGTCGCTCTGTCTTCAGGCGCTCGCCAACCGTGCCGCCGTCGTCGCCGTCACCTCCCACGGCACCGCGCTCGGCCCCGACGAAGGCTTCGACGTCGTCGTCTCCGTCGGGCGGGCCGAGTCCACGCACGACCTCGACCTGTACGGCGGCGCCGACGATCCCGACGAGGCCGCGCGGATCCTCGCCGAGGCGCTCGTCGGGGACCTCGCCGCCGACAGCCGGCGCGCCGCCACCGCGCTCGCCCAGCTGATCGGGCCGTTCCGGGCCGCGCACGGGCGCTTCCCCGGCGTGCCCGAGCTGCGCGAGCTGCTCGGCGGGACGCCCGGGGCCTTCGCCGCGCTGCGCGAGGCCGTCGCCGGCGACCCCGCCCAGCTGCGCGAGCTCGACGCCCGGCAGCGCCAGGCCGATCGCGGCGACGACGTCGGCGTCCTCCTCGCCGAACGCATCGCCTTCCTCGACCGCCCCGCCTTCGCCCGCTTCTTCCGCACCGAGGACTCCGAAGGAGCCAAGCCGCAGTTCTCCCTCCGCGCCGTCGAGCACCCCCTCCGCGTCCGCGTCGACCTCCCCGAACGCGGCCACGCCGAAGCCTCCCGGATCGTCTCCCGGCTGCTGCTCGCCCAGTTCGCCGAGGCCGTCCTCGCCCGCCGCGACCGTTCCCTCTTCGCCTGCCTGGTCCTGGACGACGCCACGTACACCGTCACCGGTGACTCCGTACGCGCAATCCAGCGGCTCCGTTCCGCCAACGCGGGCGTCGTCCTCGCGCTGCGCAGTCTGGAGGACGTGCCCGAGGCGCTGCGGGGGCCGCTGCTCGGGGCGGTCGGCTGCCGGATGGCGTTCGCCGGGATCGCGCCCTGGGACGGCGGACGGTTCGCCGAGACCTGGGGCACGGAATGGGTGCAGACCCGGGACGTCACCAACCGGCAGATCATCTCCGACGAGCCCCTCACCAAGGCCCTGCACTTCATGCGGCGCCTCGTGACCGGCAAGGCGACGACCGCGGAGGCCGTGACCGTACGGGAGGTGGAGCGCGAGCGCTGGTCGGCCTCCGACCTCGCCCACTCCGTCCCCGCCGGGCACGCCGTCCTCTCCCTCACTCATGTCCGGGGCGAGCACACCCCGCCCCTTCTCGTGGATCTGCGGAGCTGAGGCGGAGCCGACGCGGAGCCGGAGCGGCCACCGGCGGGCCCTGGCACAATCGAGGGCGCCGCTCGGCTGAGCGGCGCCCCCTCCCCAAAGGTCCGACGGTCCCCAATGCCGCCCACCCTCGCCTCACTCGTCCAGCACTCGGCGCTCAAGCTCACCGTCCGCGCTGGTGAGGACCGCCTCGACACCCCCGTGCGCTGGGCCCACGTCAGCGAGCTCGCCGACCCCGTCCCGTACATGGAGGGCGGCGAGCTGCTGCTCACCACCGCGCTCACCCTGGACGCCGAGGACTCCGAGGCGATGCGCCGCTACGTCCGGCGGCTGCTCGCCGCGGGCGTGGTGGGGCTCGGCTTCGCCATCGGCGTCAACTACGAGGACATCCCGCAGCCCCTCGTGGACGCGGCGGGGGCCGAGGGGCTGCCGCTCCTCGAAGTGCCCCGGCGCACCCCGTTCCTGGCGATCAGCAAGGCCGTCTCGGCGGCGATCGCGGCCGATCAGTACCGGGCCGTGACGGCCGGCTTCGAGGCCCAGCGGGAGCTGACCCGCGCCGCGCTCGCCGAGGGCCCGGACGCGGTGATCGCGCGGCTCGCGGCCCATGTGGACGGCTGGGCGGCGCTGTACGACACCTCCGGCACCGTCCTCGCCGTCTCGCCCGAGTGGGCGACCCGCCGGGCCGCCCGCCTCACGCCCGACGTCGAACGGCTCCGGGAGCGGCCCGCGCCCGCGAGCGCGGTCGTCGGCGGCACGGACGACCGGGTGGAGCTCCAGTCGCTGGGAACCGGACGGCGGGTCAGGGGCGCCCTCGCGGTCGGCACCGGCGCGCCGCTCGGGACGGCGGAGCGGTACGCGGTGCACTCCGCGATCGCCCTGCTGACACTCACCACGGAACGCTCGCGCTCGCTCCAGGCGGCCGAGGCGCGGCTGGGTGCGGCGGTGCTGCGGATGATGCTGTCCGGCCAGCCCGACCACGCCCGGGCGGTGGCGGGCGACCTGTACGGCGGCCTCCTCGACGCGCCCTTCCGGCTGCTGATCGCCGAGACGGCGGCGGGGGAACGGGAGGGCGAACCGCCGCTTCCGGTGCTCGCCGAGGAGCTGGAGTCCGCCGCCGCCCGCGCGGGCGAGACGGTCCTGACCGTTCCGGAGGGCGAGGAGCGGCTCCTGGTCCTCGCCGGGGACGGCGGGGCGGTCGTCACGGCCTGCGAGAGGTACACGGAGCGGGACGCGGAGGAGACCGGCGTCGTCGTCGGCCTCTCGGCGCCGGCCGGGCCGATCGCAGCGGCGACCGCGTACAAGCAGGCCGAACAGGCGCTGTCGGTGGCGCGCAGGCGCGGCCGGGCGCTGGTCGAGCACGAGGACCTGGCGGCGGGCTCGGTCCTGCCGCTGCTGGCCGACGACGCGGTCCGCGCCTTCGCCGACGGGATGCTCCGCGCCCTGTACGAGCATGACGCCACGGGCCGCGGCGACCTGGTGGCCTCCCTGCGGGCGTGGCTCTCCCGCCACGGCCAGTGGGACGCGGCGGCGGCCGACCTGGGCGTCCACCGCCACACCCTTCGCTACCGGATGCGCCGGGTGGAGGAGATCCTCGGCCGCTCCCTGGACGACCCGGACGTCCGGATGGAGCTGTGGCTGGCGCTGAAGGCGACCGGGGCGGACGCGGAGGAGCGGTAGACCCGTTCCGCCGGCGCCACCGCCTCGAATGCGCCGATCCTGCCCGATGACGGGCAGGATCATTGATCATTCGCCCTGGAACTCCCTACTCTCCTGGTCATGACAAGCCCCGCGGCCGATCCCGCCTCCGAGGAACGCACCTCCCGACCCGCCGCCCCCGGAGGCGCCCCCCGCCGCATCTCCGGCGCCGTCTGGCTCGCCCTCGGGATCGTGTACGTCGTCTGGGGGTCCACCTACCTCGGGATCCGGATCGTCGTCGAGACGATGCCGCCGTTCCTCTCCGCGGGGATCCGGTACGTCGCCGCCGGTCTGCTGCTCGCCGTGATCATCGCCTGGCGGCAGGGTCCCGCCGCGCTGAAGGTGACCCCGCGCCAACTGGGATCCGCGGTCCTGGTCGGCCTGCTGCTGCTCGTCGGAGGCAACGCGCTCGTCGTCCTCGCCGAGACCGACATCCCCTCCGGCCTCGCCGCGCTGCTCGTCGCGAGCGTGCCCGCCTGGGTCGTCGTCCTGCGCGCGTCCGCCGGTGAGCGTCCCGGTCGCGGCGCCTTCGCCGGAGTGGCCCTCGGTCTCGTCGGCCTCGGCGTCCTCACCCTCCCCGGCCTCAGCGGCGAGGTCAGGATCGGCGGCGTGGTCCTCGTCGTCGTCGCCGCGCTCCTCTGGTCGATCGGCTCCTACTCCTCCGGCCGGCTCCCGATGCCCGCCAACCCCTTCTCCGCCAGCGCGTACGAGATGTTCGCCGGCGGCCTCGGGGGACTCGCCGTCGCCCTGGTCCGCGGCGAGCACCACGGCTTCGACCTCGGCGAGGTCTCCAGCCGCTCCTGGATCGCCCTCGGCTACCTCGTCCTCTTCGGCTCGCTGATCGCCTTCACCGCCTACGCCTGGCTCCTCCAGACCGCCCCGCTCTCCCTGGTCGCCACGTACGCCTACGTCAACCCGGTCGTCGCGGTGCTCCTCGGCGCCCTCGTCCTCGGCGAGGCCCTGACCTGGCCCATCGCGCTCGGTGGCGCGATCGTCGTGGGCGGGGTCTGTCTCATCGTCTCGACGGAACGGCGGGGATGATCATCGTGGGCCGGTGAGGGCCGGGGCCGCCTTCCGCCAAAGCGGACAGGACGCCCCGCGCACCACTCCACGGCGGACAAGCGCCACTCCGCCCGCTTCGCCCTAACGTGGCACGAGAGCGATCGCTCGCACCCCCGATACGGAAAGGGCCGGGACGCAATGACGACCACCCACGCCTTCTGGCTCGCCGGCCGCGAGGCCACCGGCGAGGCCACCTTCGACGTCACGAACTCCTTCGACGGACGTCTGGTCGGCAAGGTCAGCGTGCCCACCGAAGCCCAGGTCGAGGAGGCCGTCGCCGCCGCGCACGCCGTCGTCGACGAGTTCGCCGCGACGCCGGCGCACGTCCGCGCCGCCGCCCTCGACCACGTGTCGAAGCGTCTCGCCGAGCGCACCGAGGAGATCGCCCAGGTCATCTCCGCCGAGAACGGCAAGCCCATCAAGTGGGCCCGCGGCGAGGTCGGCCGCGCCGTATCCGTGTTCCGCTTCGCCGCCGAGGAAGCCCGCCGCTTCAACGGCGGCGAGGCCCAGCGCCTCGACACCGAGGCCGGTGGCGTCGGCCGGCTGGCGATCACCCGCCGTATCCCCAAGGGCGTCGTCCTCGGCATCGCGCCGTTCAACTTCCCGCTGAACCTCAGCGCCCACAAGGTCGCCCCGGCCATCGCCGTCGGTGCCCCGATCATCCTCAAGCCGGCCCCGGCCACCCCCATCTCGTCCCTGATCCTGGGCGAGCTGCTGGCCGAGACCGACCTGCCGGCCGGCTCCTGGTCCGTCCTCACCGTGCCGAACGACCGGATGCCCGCCCTCGTGAAGGACGAGCGCCTCCCGGTCATCTCCTTCACCGGCTCCGACAAGGTCGGCTACGCCATCCAGGAGTCCGTGCCGCACAAGCACTGCACCCTGGAGCTCGGCGGCAACGCCGCCGCCGTCGTCCTCGGCGACTGGGCGTCCGAGCAGGACCTGGACTGGGCGGCGAGCCGTATCGCCACCTTCTCCAACTACCAGGGCGGCCAGTCCTGCATCTCCGTGCAGCGCGTGATCGCCGACGCCTCCGTCTACGACCGGCTCGTCCCGAAGGTCGTCGCCGCCGTCGAGGCGCAGGTCACCGGCGACCCGGCGGACGACACCACCGACGTCGGTCCGCTCGTCGACGAGAACGCCGCCAAGCGCGTCGAGGGCTGGGTGGACGAGGCCGTCGCGGCCGGCGCGAAGCTGCTCGCGGGCGGCAAGCGCGAGGGCGCGACCTACGCCCCGACCGTCCTCACCGACCTCCCGGCCGACGTCACCCTGGCCCGCGCCGAGGTCTTCGGCCCGGTCCTCACCATCGCCAAGGTCGACGGCGAGGCCGAGGCCTTCGCCGCCGTCAACGACTCGGACTTCGGCCTCCAGGCCGGCGTCTTCACCCACGACCTGCAGACCGCCTTCCGCGCCCACCGCGCGCTGGAGGTCGGCGGCGTGATCATCGGCGACGTCCCCTCCTACCGTGCCGACCAGATGCCGTACGGCGGCGCCAAGAAGTCCGGCGTCGGCCGCGAGGGCGTCAAGTACGCCATGGACGACTACACCTACGAGCGGGTCCTGGTCCTCACGGGCCTGGCGCTGTAACCCGTATTCAGTAGTCCGTACGAACTCGTACGGAACCCTGAGACCGACGGCCGGAGCCCACTGTGCGGGGGCTCCGGCCGTCTTCTCGTCTATCGGTCCGCCCGGAAATCGGGTACTACGGACGAGTAGCCACAAGGCCCCCCTACGAGCGGCGAGGTGAGCTCCTCATGTCCGCACCCACCCAGCGGCCCAAGGTCACCGAACGCGAGGCCCGGCAGGTCGCCGAGGCAGCGCGCGAGCAGGACTGGCGCAAACCCAGCTTTGCCAAGGAACTCTTCCTCGGCCGCTTCCGACTGGACCTCATCCACCCCCATCCGCTCCCGTCCGAGGAGGACGTACGGCGCGGCGAGGCATTCCTCGCCAAGCTGCGCGTCTTCTGCGAGACGCGCATCGACGGCCGGCTGATCGAGCGCGAGGCCCGCATCCCCGACGAGGTCGTCACCGGTCTCAAGGAACTCGGCGCCCTCGGGATGAAGATCGACCCGAAGTACGGCGGGCTCGGCCTCACCCAGGTCTACTACAACCGCGCCCTCGCCCTTGTCGGCTCCGCGAGCCCCGCGATCGGCGCGCTGCTCTCGGCCCATCAGTCCATCGGCGTTCCCCAGCCGCTGAAGATCTTCGGCACCCAGGAACAGCGCGACACCTACCTCCCCCGCCTCGCCACCACCGACATCTCGGCCTTCCTCCTCACCGAACCCGACGTGGGCTCCGACCCGGCCCGGCTCGCCACCACGGCGGTACCGGACGGCGACGACGCCTACGTCATCGACGGGGTGAAGCTCTGGACGACCAACGGGGTCGTCGCCGACCTGCTCGTCGTCATGGCGCGCGTGCCCGCGTCACCGGGCCACCGGGGCGGCATCACCGCCTTCGTCGTCGAGGCGGACTCGCCCGGCGTCACCGTCGAGCACCGCAACGCCTTCATGGGCCTGCGAGGGCTCGAGAACGGCCTCACCCGCTTCCACGGCGTCCGGGTCCCCGCCGAGAACCGCATCGGCCCGGAGGGCGCCGGCCTCAAGATCGCGCTGACGACGCTGAACACCGGCCGGCTCTCGCTCCCCGCCATGTGCGTCGGCGCCGGGAAGTGGGCCCTGAAGATCGCCCGCGAATGGGCGGCCGTACGGGAGCAGTGGGGCAAGCCGGTCGCACGCCACGAGGCGGTCGGCACGAAGATCTCCTTCATCGCGGCCACCACGTTCGCCCTGGAGGCGGTCGTCGACCTCTCCTCGCAGATGGCCGACGAGGACCGCAACGACATCCGCATCGAGGCGGCGCTCGCCAAGCTCTACGGCTCGGAGATGGGCTGCCTCATCGCCGACGAACTGGTCCAGATCCGCGGCGGGCGCGGCTACGAGACAGCCGACTCGCTGGCGGCGCGCGGGGAACGGGCCGTACCGGCCGAGCAGCTGCTCCGGGACCTGCGGATCAACCGGATCTTCGAGGGCTCGACGGAGATCATGCATCTGCTCATCGCCCGCGAGGCCGTCGACGCCCATCTGGCCGTCGCCGGCGACATCATCGACCCGGAGAAGTCGCTCGGCGACAAGGCGAAGGCGGGTGCGCGGGCCGGTGGCTTCTACGCCCGCTGGCTGCCGAAGCTCGTCGCGGGACAGGGACAGGTGCCGGGCGCGTACCGGGAGTTCGGCCCCCTCGCGACCCATCTGCGGTACGTGGAGCGGACGTCGAGGAAGCTCGCCCGGTCCACCTTCTACGCCATGTCGCGCTGGCAGGGCCGGATGGAGCTGAAGCAGGCGTTCCTCGGCCGGATCGTGGACATCGGCGCCGAGCTCTTCGCGATGAGCGCGGCGTGCGTACGGGCGGACCTGCTGCGGAACACCGACGACCACGGCAAGGAGGCGTACGCGCTCGCCGACGCCTTCTGCCGGCAGTCCCGGCTGCGCGTGGAGGAGCTCTTCGGGCGCCTCTGGTCCAACACGGACGACCTGGACCGCCGGGTCGTCGACGGGGTCCTCGCCGGCCGCTTCGAGTGGCTGGAGGCGGGAGTGGTCGACCCGAGCGACGACGGGCCCTGGATCGCGGACGCGGCCCCGGGCGCCTCGACGGAGGAGAACGTCCACCGCAAGATCCCCTGACCGGCGGGCGCGGGCCGTCGCGCCGCAGGCGTCCCGTCCTGCGGAACGACGGCCCACGACGGGGGAAGCCACGGCAGGATGGTCCCGTGACCGTCATAGAGATTCCCGGTTCCAAGTCCGTCACCGCCCGCGCGCTCTTCCTCGCCGCCGCCGCCGACGGGACCACCACCCTCCTCCGGCCGCTCCGCTCCGACGACACCGAGGGATTCGCCGAAGGGCTGAGGACCCTCGGATACGAGGTCCGGCAGGAGCCGGGGGCCTGGCACATCGAGGGCCGGCCCGCGGGTCCCGCCGTGGACACCGCCGACGTGTACTGCCGCGACGGCGCCACCACCGCCCGCTTCCTTCCCACCCTCGCCGCCGCCGGCCACGGCACCTTCCGTTTCGACGCCTCGCCCCAGATGCGCCGCCGCCCCCTCGGCCCCCTCTCCACCGCCCTGCGCACCCTCGGCGTCGACCTCCGCCACGAGGAGAACGAGGGCCACCACCCGCTCACCGTCGCCGCCCAGGGCATCAAGGGCGGCGCGCTCACCCTCGACGCCGGCCAGTCCTCCCAGTACCTGACAGCGCTGCTCATGCTCGGCCCGCTGACCGCCGAGGGCCTCGCCATCACCGTCACCGACCTGGTCTCGGAGCCGTACGTCGAGATCACCCTCGCGATGATGCGTGCCTTCGGCGCCGAGGTGACCCGGCAGGACCGCACCTACACCGTCGCCCCCACCGGCTACAAGGCGGCCACCTACCCCGTCGAGCCCGACGCCTCCACCTCCTCGTACTTCTTCGCCGCCGCCGCCCTCCGGCCCGGCCGTACCGTCACCGTTCCGGGCCTCGGCACCGGCGCGCTCCAGGGCGACCTCGGCTTCGTCGACGTCCTGCGCCGGATGGGCGCCGACGTGGAGATCACCGACACGGCCACCACCGTCCGCGGCACGGGAACGCTGCGCGGTCTGACCGTCAACATGCGCGACATCTCCGACACCATGCCGACCCTCGCCGCCCTCGCGCCCTTCGCCGACGGACCCGTCCGCATCGAGGACGTCGCCAACACGCGCGTCAAGGAGTGCGACCGCCTCGACGCCTGCGCCGAGAACCTGCGACGCCTCGGCATCGAGGTCGCGACCGGCCACGACTGGATCGAGATCCGGCCCGGGACCCCGGCGGGCCCCGCCGAGATCGCCACCCACGGCGACCACCGGATCGTCATGTCCTTCGCCGTCACCGGGCTGCGCACCCCCGGCATCACCTTCGACGACCCCGGCTGCGTGCGGAAGACGTTCCCGGACTTCCACCGGGCCTTCGGCGAGGCCTTCGGAACGGCCGCCTCCGCCGAGTGACCACAACGGGCGAAGACACCCACGGGAGGCACCCCGTGAAGACCGCACAGTCTTTGCGGCAAGAATGGGGGGCATGAGCGACCGCCCCTCTCCTCTCGCCGACCCGCACATCGTCTTCGCACCGGTCGAAGGCCGCCGGGACATCGTCGTCCTCGGCTCCACGGGATCCATCGGCACCCAGGCCATCGACCTGGTCCTGCGCAACCCCGACCGGTTCCGGGTCACCGCCCTCGCCGCCTCCGGCGGCCGCGTCGGGCTGCTCGCCGAGCAGGCGCACCGGCTGAAGGTCGCGGCGGTCGCCGTCGCCCGTGAGGACGTGGTGCCCGAGCTGCGCGACGCGCTCAAGGAGCTGTACGGCGCCGAGCCCCTGCCCGAGATCCTGGCAGGGGCCGACGCCGCCACCCAGCTCGCCGCCTCGCCCTGCCACACGGTGCTCAACGGCATCACCGGATCCATCGGCCTGGCGCCCACGCTCGCCGCCCTCGAAGCCGGCCGCACCCTCGCCCTGGCCAACAAGGAGTCGCTGATCGTCGGCGGCCCGCTGGTCAAGGCCCTCGCCAAGCCCGGCCAGATCATCCCGGTCGACTCCGAGCACGCCGCCCTCTTCCAGGCCCTCGCCGCCGGCACCCGCGCCGACGTCCGCAAGCTGGTCGTCACCGCCTCCGGCGGCCCCTTCCGCGGCCGCACGAGGGAAGAGCTGGCCCATGTCACCCGGGAGGACGCGCTCGCCCACCCCACCTGGGCCATGGGCCCGGTGATCACGGTGAACAGCGCCACCCTGGTGAACAAGGGCCTGGAGGTCATCGAGGCCCACCTCCTCTACGACATCCCCTTCGACCGCATCGAGGTCGTCGTCCACCCCCAGTCGTACGTCCACTCCATGGTCGAGTTCACCGACGGCTCCACCCTCGCCCAGGCCACCCCGCCGGACATGCGCGGCCCGATCGCCGTCGGCATCGGCTGGCCCGAGCGCGTCCCGGACGCCGCCCCCGCCTTCGACTGGACCAAGGCGTCCAGCTGGGAGTTCTTCCCGCTCGACACCGAGGCGTTCCCCTCCGTGGGCCTGGCCCGGCACGTCGGCGAACTGGGCGGCACCGCCCCCGCCGTCTTCAACGCCGCCAACGAGGAGTGCGTGGAGGCGTTTCTCGCCGGACGGCTGCCGTTCAACGGAATCATGGATACGGTCACGGCAGTCGTCACCGAACACGGAAAGCCCACCCAGGGAACCTCCCTCACGGTGTCGGACGTCCTCGAAGCGGAGACCTGGGCCCGCGCCCGGGCCCGTGAACTCGCAGAACTCGCAGTGAACGCAACCGCGGAGGCGCGCGCATGACCGTACTTCTGACGCTCCTCGGCATCGCGCTGTTCGCGGTGGGGCTGCTCGTCTCCATCGCCTGGCACGAGCTCGGCCACCTCTCCACGGCCAAGCTCTTCGGCATCCGTGTGCCGCAGTACATGGTCGGCTTCGGCCCCACCATCTGGTCGAGGAAGAAGGGCGAGACGGAGTACGGCATCAAGGCCATCCCCGCCGGCGGCTACATCCGCATGATCGGGATGTTCCCTCCCGGCAGGGACGGCCGCATCGAGGCCCGCTCCACCTCCCCGTGGCGCTCCATGATCGAGGACGCCCGTGAGGCCTCCTTCGAGGAGCTCCAGCCCGGCGACGAGAACCGGCTCTTCTACACGCGCAAGCCGTGGAAGCGCGTCATCGTGATGTTCGCCGGCCCGTTCATGAACCTGATCCTCGCCGTGCTGCTGTTCTTCGGCAGCGCCATGGCCGTCGGGTTCGAGACGCAGACCACCAAGGTCGCCGGCGTCACCAACTGCGTCATCGACCAGAGCGAGAAGCGCGACACCTGCAAGGCCAGCGACCCCGAGTCGCCCGCCAAGGCCGCCGGACTCCTCAAGGGCGACCGCATCGTCGCCTTCAACGGCGAACGCGTCTCGGACTGGAACACCCTCTCCGACCGCATCCGCGCCACCACCGGGGCCGCGACCGTCACCGTCCAGCGGGACGGCAAGGAGACGGACCTCAAGGCCACGCTCCTCGAGAACAAGGTGCTCAAGAAGGACGCGGACGGCAAGGTCGTCCAGCCGCTGCAGTACGTCACCGCCGGCTACCTGGGCTTCGAGTCCGGCCGCGAGGTCGTCCCGCTCACCTTCGGCGAGTCCGCCTCCCGCATGACCGACCAGCTCCAGGCCGGTGCCGAGTCCGTGCTCGCCCTGCCCGGCAAGATCCCGGACCTGTGGGACGCCACCTTCGGCGACGGCGAACGCAAGGCCGACTCCCCGGTCGGCGTCGTCGGGGCCGCCCGCATCAGCGGCGAGCTGATGAACATCGACGCGCCCCCGCAGACGATCCTGGTCTTCTTCCTGCAGCTGGTCGTCATGTTCAACGTCTCGCTGTTCCTGTTCAACATGCTGCCGCTGCTCCCGCTCGACGGCGGACACATCGCGGGCGCCCTGTGGGAGTCCGTGCGCCGCCACACCGCGCGGATCTTCCGGCGCCCCGACCCGGGCCCGTTCGACGTGGCCAAGCTGATGCCGGCGGCCTATGTGGTGGCGGGAGTGTTCGTCTGCTTCACGCTCCTCGTCCTCGCCGCGGACATCGTCAACCCGGTGAAGCTGACGTGACCGGAGGGTGGCCGGACCCCCTGGGTGTCCGGCCACCCGCCACCGGGGCGGTAATCTCGAAGACCTGAGCCCGATGAACCACACCTTGGGGTTGTACAGCTGATGACCGCGATCTCTCTCGGTATCCCGTCCGTTCCGACCAGGCTCGCCGAGCGGCGCAAGAGCCGCCAGATCCAGGTCGGATCGGTGGCCGTGGGCGGCGACGCACCCGTCTCTGTCCAGTCCATGACGACGACCCGAACCTCCGACATCGGCGCCACGCTCCAGCAGATCGCCGAGCTGACCGCCTCCGGCTGCCAGATCGTCCGTGTCGCGTGCCCCACCCAGGACGACGCCGACGCGCTGGCGACCATCGCCAAGAAGTCGCAGATCCCGGTCATCGCGGACATCCACTTCCAGCCGAAGTACGTCTTCGCCGCCATCGACGCCGGCTGCGCCGCGGTCCGCGTCAACCCCGGCAACATCAAGCAGTTCGACGACAAGGTCAAGGAGATCGCGCACGCCGCCAAGGCCGCGGGCACCCCGATCCGGATCGGCGTCAACGCGGGCTCGCTCGACGCCCGGCTGCTGAAGAAGTACGGCAAGGCCACCCCCGAGGCGCTGGTCGAGTCCGCGCTGTGGGAGGCCTCCCTCTTCGAGGAGCACGGCTTCGGCGACATCAAGATCTCGGTCAAGCACAACGACCCGGTCGTCATGGTCAACGCCTACCGCCAGCTGGCCGCCGCCTGCGACTACCCGCTCCACCTCGGCGTCACCGAGGCCGGCCCCGCCTTCCAGGGCACCATCAAGTCCGCCGTCGCCTTCGGCGCGCTGCTCTCCGAGGGCATCGGCGACACCATCCGCGTCTCGCTCTCCGCGCCGCCGGTCGAGGAGGTCAAGGTCGGCAACCAGATCCTGGAGTCGCTGAACCTCAAGCCGCGCCGCCTGGAGATCGTCTCCTGCCCGTCCTGCGGCCGCGCCCAGGTCGACGTCTACAAGCTGGCCGAAGAGGTCACCGCCGGCCTGGAGGGCATGGAGGTCCCGCTGCGCGTCGCCGTCATGGGCTGCGTCGTCAACGGCCCCGGCGAGGCCCGCGAGGCCGACCTCGGCGTCGCCTCCGGCAACGGCAAGGGCCAGATCTTCGTCAAGGGCGAGGTCATCAAGACCGTCCCCGAGTCGAAGATCGTCGAGACCCTCATCGAAGAGGCGATGAAGATCGCCGAACAGATGGAGAAGGACGGCGTGATGTCCGGCGAGCCGACGGTCGCCATCGGCGTCTGACCGGCCCGAGCACCCCACGAAGCCCCGCCGCGGCGCCCGTCGAACCGGGCCCCGGCGGGGCTTCGTCGCGCTCGCCCGACACCTCCGCGACGCGCCAGGTACAGTGCGGAGATCAGCAGACCGCATGGTGAGGCCCCCTCGTGTTGACGCAGACCACCACCCGGGTCCTCGACCCCGCCGACCTCGGCGCCGCGCTCGCCGTCCTCGAGAGCGCCCCCGTCGAGAACGCCTTCGTGACCGCCCGCGTCCAGGCGGCCGGACTCGATCCCTGGCGCCTCGGCGGCGAGATGTGGGGCTGGTACGCCGACGGACAGCTGCGCTCCCTCTGCTACTCAGGCGCCAATCTCGTCCCCATCTGCGCCACCCCCGACGCCGTCCGCGCCTTCGCCGACCGCGCCCGCAGGACCGGCCGCCGCTGCTCCTCCATCGTCGGCCCCGCCGAGCCCACCACCCAGCTGTGGCGGCTCCTCGAACCCAGCTGGGGGCCCGCCCGCGACGTCCGCGGCCACCAGCCTCTGATGATCACCGAGGAGCCCTCCGCCACCGTCGAGCCCGACCCTCTCGTCCGCCGCATCCGCAAGGACGAGATGGAGGTGATCATGCCCGCGTGCGTGGCCATGTTCACCGAGGAGGTCGGCATCTCGCCGATGGCCGGCGACGGCGGACTGCTCTACCAGGCCCGCGTCGCCGAACTCGTCGGCGCCGGCCGATCCTTCGCCCGCATCGAGGACGGCAAAGTCGTCTTCAAGGCCGAGATCGGCGCCGCCACCCGCCTGGCCTGCCAGATCCAGGGCGTCTGGGTGGCCCCCGAGTTCCGCGGCCGCGGCCTCTCCGAGACCGGCATGGCCGCCGTGCTGCGCTACGCCCTCGCCGACGTCGCGCCCGTCGTCAGCCTCTACGTCAACGACTACAACGCCCCGGCCAGGGCCTCTTACCGCCGCGTCGGCTTCCGTGAGGTCGGGGCCTTCATGAGCGTGCTCTTCTGAGGCACTTGTAAAGTCGGCGCATGGATGACGCTGACGTCACGATCGGACCGGTCAATCTCGCCGCGCGGGTGGACGACGCCCTCGCGGTCCAGGCGCTGGCCTTCGGGCTCAGCGAGGACGAGATCGTCGTACGACGCCACATCGTGCTCCGCCATCTGCTCAACCCCGGCGCCTGCGCCTACGGCGCGACCGACGCCGCCGGCCGGCTGGTCGGCTTCGTGTACGGGATGCCCAACGACCGCACCCACTGGTGGTCCGGCATCGTGGAGCCCTACCTCCGCGCCGGCGGCACCGCGGACTGGCTCGACGACTCGTTCGTGATCACCGAGCTCCATGTCCACCCCTCCTACCAGGGGCGGGGCATCGGCCGTGAGCTGATCACCGCCATCACCGACCAGTCGGACCTGCCCCGGTCGATCCTCTCGGCGATCGACACCGAGAGCCCCGCCCGCGGCCTGTACCGGGCCCTCGGCTACAAGGACCTGGCCCGCCGGGTCCACTTCCCCAGCGCACCCCGCCCGTACGCCGTGATGGGCGCCCCGCTGCCGCTGCCGCGCCGGAACGGACTCGGCGCAACCGGTTCGCCACGGAACTGATTTCACCCAGCCCGCACCGCCCGGCTAACCTCCTAGGGGGTGTCCGGCGGACCACGGCCGGGGCCACGACGTCCGGCACGGCACCTCGCCGCGTTGCCGAAACGCCTGAATGGCTCCGCTATTGAGGCGCTCCGGCTGCGATGCGTCCCCTAGGCCCTGGGGGCCTGGGGAGACCCCAGGCACCGGACGCCGCGTCCTTTCCGGCCCTGGTCCGCCGGACACCCCCAGCCATCACCCTTACCGCAGGAGTACGAGAACCATGGCCAACGTACCGGTCCAGCGCATGTCCCAGTTGATGGCGAAGACGCTGCGCGACGACCCGGCGGACGCCGAGGTCCTCAGCCACAAGCTCCTCGTCCGCGCCGGCTACGTCCGCCGCACCGCCGCCGGCATCTGGAGCTGGCTGCCCCTGGGCAGGAAGGTCCTCGCCAACGTCGAGCGCATCGTCCGCGAGGAGATGGACGCCATCGGCGCACAGGAGGTCTCCCTCCCCGCCCTGCTGCCCCGTGAGCCCTACGAGGCGACCGGCCGCTGGGACGAGTACGGCGCCGAGCTGTTCCGCCTCCAGGACCGCAGGGGCGGCGACTACCTCCTCGGCCCGACCCACGAGGAGATCTTCACCCTCCTGGTGAAGGACCAGTGCTCGTCCTACAAGGACCTGCCGGTCATCCTGTACCAGATCCAGACGAAGTTCCGCGACGAGGCCCGCCCCCGCGCCGGCATCCTGCGCGGCCGCGAGTTCCTGATGAAGGACTCGTACTCCTTCGACACGGAGGACGAGGGCCTCGCCCAGTCCTACGCGCTGCACCGTGAGGCCTACAAGCGCGTCTTCGAGCGCCTCGGCCTCGACTACCGCATCGTCGCCGCCACCGCCGGCGCCATGGGCGGCTCGAAGTCCGAGGAGTTCCTCGCCCCGGCCGAGGCCGGCGAGGACACATTCGCCGACTGCCCGAACTGCGACTTCGCCGCCAACACCGAGGCGATCTCCTACGAGCTCAAGCCCGTCGACGGCTCGGCCGTCGCGGCCGCCGAGGAGATCCCCACCCCCGACACCCCGACCATCGAGACCCTGGCCGCCTCCCTCGGCGTCCCGGCCTCCGCCACGCTCAAGAACCTCCTCGTGAAGGTCGACGGCGAGATCGTCGCCGTGGGCGTGCCCGGCGACCGCGAGGTCGACATGGGCAAGGTCGAGGAGCACTTCGCCCCCGCGACCGTCGAGATGGTCACCGAGGCCGACTTCGCCGAGCGCGAGGACCTCGTCCGCGGCTACGTCGGCCCGCAGGGCCTGGAGAAGGTCAAGTACATCGCCGACCCCCGCGTGGCGCCGGGCACGGCGTGGATCACGGGCGCGAACAAGGAGGGCATGCACGCGAAGAACGTCGTCGCGGGGCGTGACTTCGAGGTCGACGAGTACGTCGACGTCGTGGTCGTCCAGGTCGGCGACCCGTGCCCGAAGTGCGGCACCGGCCTGACGCTGGACCGCGCGATCGAGATCGGCCACATCTTCCAGCTGGGCCGCAAGTACGCCGACGCCCTCAAGCTCGACGTCCTCGGCCAGAACGGCAAGCCGGTCCGCGTGACCATGGGCTCGTACGGCATCGGCGTCTCGCGCGCCGTGGCCGCGCTCGCCGAGCAGTCCGCCGACGACAAGGGTCTGTGCTGGCCCGCCGAGGTCGCCCCGGCCGACGTCCACGTCGTCGCCGCCGGCAAGGCCCTCCAGACCGAGCTGGCCCTGGAGGTCTCCGAGAAGCTGCGTGCGGCCGGTCTCCGCGTGCTCGTGGACGACCGCGCGGGCGTCTCGCCCGGCGTGAAGTTCACCGACGCGGAGCTGATCGGCGTCCCGAAGATCCTGGTCGCCGGCCGTCGCTCGGCGGAGGGCGTCGTGGAGCTGAAGGACCGCCGCACGGGGGAGCGCGAGGAGCTCCCCGTGGCAGAGGCGATCGCGCGCCTGAGCGCGTAGTGGTCCGGGGCGGGCTCACCCGAAACGGGTGGCCCGCCCCGCACTGCGGAACGCCTGCCCGCAGATCCGGTCGCGCGTCGGGCCGCCTACGCCGCCTCGTCCCGCGGGACCGGGTCCGCCGGGGGACCCGCGACCGTCTCGTCCGGTAGGGGCGGGAGGTCCGCCAGGTCCGCCAGATCGGGGAGGTCCCTCGTGGGGCGGGGCTCCGTCGGGGGTCCCGGCAAGGGATCCTGGAAGGTCTCCGGTGCCGCCACGGGCACATGCGGCGCGGCCGACTCACCGGACTCCGCGCCCTGCGGCGTCCCCGCCCGCTCCAGGAACCGCAGCAGCTCCACCGGGATCGGCAGCACCAGCGTCGAGTTCTTCTCCGCCGACACCGCCATCACCGTCTGCAACAGCCTCAGCTGCAGCGCCGCCGGCTGCTCCGACATCACCCCGGCCGCCTCGGCCAGCTTCTTCGACGCCTGCAGCTCCGCGTCCGCGTTGATCAGCCGTGCCCGCCGCTCCCGGTCCGCCTCCGCCTGCCGCGCCATCGAGCGCTTCATCGTCTCCGGCAGCGAGACGTCCTTGATCTCGACCCGGTCGATCGCGACACCCCAGCCCATCGCCGGACTGTCGAGCATCAGCTCGAGACCCTGGTTGAGCTTCTCCCGGTTCGACAGCAGGTCGTCCAGATCGCTCTTGCCGATGATCGACCGCAGCGAGGTCTGCGCCATCTGCGAGACGGCGAACTTGTAGTCCTCCACCCGCACGAGCGCGTCCGCCGCGTCGACCACCTTGAAGTACACGACGGCGTCCACCCGCACCGTCACGTTGTCCCGGGTGATGCCCTCCTGCGCGGGCACGGGCAGCGTCACGATCTGCAGGTTCACCTTGTGGAGCCGGTCGATGACCGGCACGATCATCGTGAACCCCGGCTGCCGGACCTCGTTCAGCAGCCGACCGAAGCGGAACACCACGCCTCGTTCGTACTGCTTCACCACGCGCGCGGCCGCGGCCGAGTACACCACGGCCGCAGTCGCGGTCGCCGCCGCCGCTGTCAACAGCTCCTCGAGCATCGCGGCCCCCTGAGGTCCGAGCCGAGCGTTACAGCAAGGGTATTCCCCTACAGCCAGCCCGCGAACTCCAACAACAGCTCCGCATCCTGATGACGCCCCGCCGTGAGCGCCCGTGTACCCGACTCGACCGCCCGGAAGAGAGTCCAGCCGCGCAGCCGCTCGCGGTCCACCTCCAGCGAGTCCGCCAGCTTGTTGACCCTGCGGCGGGCCGCCGACGCTCCAGCCGATGCCGCCACCAGGTCCTCGACCCGGTCCCGTACGAGCCGCGCCAGGTCGTAGGCGCGCTCGCCGACCAGCGGTTCGGGGCCCACGGCCAGCCAGGGCGCGCGCTCTCCGGCCAGGACCTTGCCCTGCCGGAAGCAGCCGTGCAGGAGCAGCGTCTCGGGGGAGTCGCCGGCCAGCTCCTCGCGCGCCGCCAGCGCGGCGGCCGTGAGCGCCCCGGCCTCGGAGTGGGCGCGGTAGGACTCCATCGCCGCCGCCTGCCGGGCCGTGCGCTCGGCCACGGACTCGAAGCCGTGCCCCGCGGGCGGCTCGACCCACAGCTTCCGGACCGTACCGGCGGCTTCGAGCAGCGCCTTCGCCTCCGGGAGGGAACGCAGCGACACCTCGGTGTGCAGCCGTTCGAGGACCAGCGAGCCGTCCTCGGCCGCGTCCAGCAGCCTTACCGCGCCCCAGCCGTTCCAGTGCGCCAGCGCGTCCCGCTCCAGGTCCGGCCGGGCGATCTCGGGGGCGATCTTCAGCGCCGCCGGGGAGCCGTCCTGCCGCCGCACGAGGACGACCAGGCTGCTGCGCCCGCCGGGCGCCACCACCCGTTCGCTGTCCAGTGAGGCATGCTCCAGCGCGGTCCGCGCCAGCTCGGGCAGCTTCCCGAGCCACTCGGTCGCGACAGCGTCCCCGTACGTCTCACCGAGCGCCCGTACCAGTCGCTGCGGCGGTTCGAAACCCATGCGTACGTTGTTCCTTCTGCAGTACCGGAGCCTGGTCAGGGCCGTCAGAGCCGGACTCACACCCGCTCGGCGAGCCCAGGAAAGGTTACGTCGGTGCCGCGCCAGCGAACGGCCCGTACCGCCGCCTCGCGCAACGCGGCGGCCGCGTCCCGCCGCAGCGGTCCCTCGGCGGCCCGCACGAGATCGGAGTACACCCCTGCCACCCGGTCCTCCAGGACCGCGGCGAGCCGCACGGCCGCGGCGGTGTCCGGCACCGGGAACGGCAGTTCGTAGCCGGCCGCCGCGGCGGCCGGCTCCCCGCCCAAATCCCGTACGGTCCTGCGCAGTCCGTCCCGCCGGGCCCGGTGCGCCTCGTAGGCCGAAGTGGCCTCGGTGCGCCTCTCGGTGCCGATCCGGCCGCCGACGACGCCGTACCCGTACACCGCCGCATGCTCGGCGGCGAGCGCGGCCTGCGCCGCGTCCAGGGCGCTCATGCCCGGCCTCCTTCGGTCAGCAGATACGCGTGGGCCGCGCCGGCCGCCGCCACCGAGGCGAGCAGCCGGGCGTACTCGGGCGGCGCGTCGAGCAGCGTCGCCGTGTGCGCGTCGGCGGTCCTGCGGACGGTGGCCGCGAGGTCCTTGAGGGCGGCCACCGGGTCGGCCGGAACGGGCGCGGGAGTCGGCGTCGGCGTCGTGCCCGACGCGGTGACACCGGGGGTGTCCGCCGGCCGGGTGTCCGCCGTTCGAGCGGCCTTGGCTCCCGGTCCGTCCGAGGCGGGGGCCTTCGCCTCCGTGCCCTCCGCGTCGCGCGGCTCCCCGCTCGCGGTGGACCCGCCGGTCGGCAGCGGCGTCACTCCCTCGGCCAGGGCGGCGGCGTGCGCCGCCACCGCGCGTCGCAGCGGGGTCAGTTGCTCCGTCAGCGACGGGTGCGCAGCCAGCACCGCGTCGTAACGTTCCAGCAGGGTCAGGGTCGTCGTCACCGATCCGCGGCGCAGCGCGGCCTCGGCGAGTGCCGCCCGTTCGGCCGCGGTCTGCTTCCTCGGCCGCTCGCCGCCACCCCCGTCGGACGTGCAGCCGACCAGTGTCACCGCCCCCGCCGCCAGGAGCGCCCGTCTGCCCACGGTCCCCGTGCGCCCCACATCCACTCCCTCGGCCTCGGTCGAAGATCACCGCAGGCGAGCGTACCCGCGGCCCTCGGCCCCGTGGACGGCAACACCCCCCGGGACCGGATACCCTTTGGTCTGACACGCGACGAACCCACAACAGCACACGCGGCCGAGGAGTCACCCGGATGAGCACCACCCAGAGCGACAGGCTGCGAGCACTCCTTGAGCCGCTCATCGCCTCGCAGGGACTCGAACTCGAAGAGCTCGAGGTGGCCTCCGTGGGACGCAAGCGGGTGCTGCGCGTCGTCGTCGACTCCGAAGAGGGAGCCGACCTGGACCAGGTCGCCGATGTGAGCCGCGCGCTCTCGGAGACGCTGGACGAGACGGACGCGATGGGCGAGGGGGAGTACACCCTCGAGGTCGGCACCCCGGGCGCGGAACGCCCGCTCACCGAGCACCGCCACTACGTGCGCGCCACCGGCCGCCTTGCCAAGCTGCAGCTGAACGATGGTGGAGAGCTCGTCGCGCGGATCCTCACCGTGGACGAAGACGGCATCGACCTCGAAGTGCCGGGCGTGAAGGGGCGCAAGCCCACCGCCCGCCGAGTCGAGTTCGCCGACATCGCCAAGGCGCGTGTCGAGATCGAGTTCAACCGCAAGGACAAGAAGGAAGAGGAGGCGTAGCCGTGGACATCGACGTGAAGCTCCTGAAGGGCTTGGCACAAGAGAAGGAGATCTCCTTCGACCTGTTGGTCGAGGCGATCGAGTCGGCCCTCCTCATCGCGTACCACCGCACCCCGTCCGCCCGCCGCCACGCGCGCGTGGAGCTGAACCGGCAGACCGGTCATGTGACGGTGTGGGCCAAGGAGGACCCCTCCGAGCTGGAGGAGGGCCAGGAGCCCAAGGACTTCGACGACACCCCGTCGGACTTCGGCCGGATCGCGGCGAGCACCGCCCGTCAGGTCATCCAGCAGCGGCTGCGTGACGCCGAGAACGACGTCACCTTCGGCGAGTACGCCCGCCGCGAGGGCGACATCGTCGCCGGCCAGGTGCAGCAGGGCAAGGACCCGAAGAACGTCCTCGTCAAGCTCGACGACAAGCTGGAAGCCATCCTTCCGGTGCAGGAGCAGGTGCCGGGCGAGGAGTACACGCACGGTCTGCGGCTGCGCACGTACGTGGTCCGCGTCGCCAAGGGTGTCCGCGGTCCGTCCGTCACCCTTTCGCGCACGCACCCCAATCTGGTGAAGAAGCTGTTCGCGCTGGAGGTCCCCGAGATCGCCGACGGTTCCGTCGAGATCGCGGCGATCGCCCGTGAGGCCGGTCACCGCACCAAGATCGCCGTACGGTCCACCCGTTCGGGCCTGAACGCCAAGGGCGCCTGCATCGGCCCCATGGGCAGCCGCGTGCGCAACGTCATGGCGGAGCTGCTCGGCGAGAAGATCGACATCGTCGACTGGTCCGACGACCCGGCCGAGATGGTGGCCAGCGCGCTCTCCCCGGCGCGGGTCTCCAAGGTCGAGATCGTGGACCTGGCGGCCCGGTCCGCCCGGGTGACCGTGCCCGACTACCAGCTGTCGCTGGCCATCGGCAAGGAGGGGCAGAACGCCCGCCTCGCCGCCCGCCTCACCGGCTGGCGCATCGACATCCGTCCGGACACGGAGCAAGCGTCCGACGAGCGGCGCGACCGCGACTGAGCGCGCCGCAGGGAATGCATCTCGCCCTCGTCACGTTCTGTGAGAGCGAGATCACGACAAACGACCGTTCGATTTTTGCCCCAAACGGGTGAGGTCGCTACGGGGAGGTAGACTTAGCCGTGTCTGGCCGGACGCAAGACCGAGCGTGCCCTGAGCGAACCTGTGTGGGATGCCGGGAGCGAGCGGCCAAGAGCGATCTGCTGCGCATCGTGGAGGTCGAGGGCGCGTGTGTCCCCGATCATCGCGGTACGCTGCCCGGCCGGGGTGCGTATCTGCATCCCGCCTCGGTCTGTCTCGACCTGGCGGTCCGCCGCCGGGCGTTCCCGAGGGCCTTCAGGGTCCAGGGGCCGCTCGAAACGGCGGATATTCGCTATCACGTAGAGCGGCAGACTTTGTAAGAAGAAGTACGGCACGGAAGACCGTGCGGTCAGGTACCTCGCGAGTTGGAAGTAGGTCGAGATTGCGATGAGCACTCGATGAGTACGCGATGAGTACGCCCATGAAGTAGCGACGGTCCGGCGGTAACCGGACCTAAAAGGAGCGAAGTGGCTAAGGTCCGGGTATACGAACTCGCCAAGGAGTTCGGTGTGGAGAGCAAGGTCGTCATGGCCAAGCTCCAAGAACTCGGTGAATTCGTCCGTTCGGCGTCCTCGACTATCGAGGCGCCGGTCGTGCGCAAGTTGACTGATGCGTTGCAGGGTCCCGGCGGTGGCGCCGGCAAGACCGCTGCGAAGCCTGGCGCGCCTCGCAAGGCCGCCCCCTCGAAGCCCGCGGCGCCGTCTCCGGCCGCCGCGGCACGTCCCGCTGCCCCGAAGCCCGGCGCCCCGGCCCCCAAGCCGGCCCCCGCCGCGCCTGCGGCGCCGGCCCCGGTCACTCCGGCCGCGCCCGCGAGCAGCACCCCCTCTCCGGCTCCGGCCGCCTCGGGCCCCCGCCCGGGCCCGAAGCCCGCGCCCAAGCCGGTCACGCCGGCTCCGGCCGCGCCCGAGTTCACCGCGCCCCCGTCGGCTCCCGCCGCCGGTCAGCGCCCCGGTGGCGCGACCCCGGGACCCCGTCCCGCCGGCGAGCGTCCCGCCCGTCCGGGTCAGGGCGCGCCGCGTCCGCAGGGCCAGGGTGCCCCGCGTCCGCAGGGCCAGGGCGCTCCGCGTCCGGGCGGTGCCCGTCCGGCCGGTCCGCGTCCGGGCAACAACCCCTTCACCTCGGGTGGCTCCACCGGAATGGCGCGCCCGCAGGCGCCCCGTCCGGGTGGCGGTGCCCCCCGTCCCGGCGGCGGTGCCGTTCCGGGTGCCCCGCGTCCGCAGGGCGGCCCCGGTGGCGCCCCGCGTCCCCAGGGCCAGGGCGGCGCGCGTCCCACCCCCGGTGGCATGCCGCGTCCGCAGGCTCCCCGTCCGGGCGGCGCGCCCGGCGGTAACCGTCCGAACCCCGGCATGATGCCGCAGCGTCCCGCTGCCGGCCCGCGTCCCGGTGGTGGCCCTGGCGGTCGTGGCCCCGGTGGCCCCGGCGGTCGTCCGGGTGGCGGCGGCGGTCGTCCCGGTGGCGGCGGCGGCTTCGCCGGCCGTCCGGCCGGTCCCGGCGGTGGCGGCGGCGGCTTCGCCGGTCGTCCCGGTGGTCCCGGTGGCGGCGGCGGTCGTCCGGGTGGTCCCGGCGGCGGTGGCGGCGGCTTCGGCGGTCGTCCCGGCGGCTTCGGTGGACGTCCCGGTGGCCCCGGTGGCCGTGGTGGCACGCAGGGCGCCTTCGGTCGTCCCGGCGGTCCCGCGCGTCGTGGTCGCAAGTCGAAGCGTCAGAGGCGCCAGGAGTACGAGGCCATGCAGGCCCCGTCGGTCGGCGGCGTGATGCTGCCCCGCGGCGGCGGCGAGACCATTCGCCTGTCGCGCGGTGCGTCCCTCACCGACTTCGCCGAGAAGATCGGCGCCAACCCGGCGTCGCTCGTCGCGGTGATGATGAACCTCGGTGAGATGGTCACGGCCACGCAGTCCGTCTCCGACGACACGCTGACGATGCTCGGCGAGGAGATGAACTACACCGTTCAGATCGTCTCGCCGGAGGAAGAGGACCGCGAGCTCCTCGAGTCCTTCGACATCGAGTTCGGCGAGGACGAGGGCGGCGAAGAGGCTCTGGTCTCCCGTCCGCCGGTCGTCACCGTCATGGGTCACGTCGACCACGGTAAGACCCGACTTCTCGACGCGATCCGCAAGACGAACGTCGTCGCGGGCGAGGCCGGTGGCATCACCCAGCACATCGGTGCCTACCAGGTGGGCACCGAGGTCAACGGTGAAGAGCGCAAGATCACCTTCATCGACACCCCGGGTCACGAGGCGTTCACCGCCATGCGTGCCCGTGGTGCGAAGTCGACCGACATCGCGATCCTCGTGGTGGCGGCCAACGACGGTGTGATGCCTCAGACGATCGAGGCGCTGAACCACGCCAAGGCGGCCGACGTGCCGATCGTGGTCGCGGTCAACAAGATCGACGTCGAGGGCGCGGACCCGACCAAGGTCCGTGGTCAGCTGACCGAGTTCGGTCTGGTGGCCGAGGAGTACGGCGGCGACACGATGTTCGTCGACATCTCCGCCAAGCAGGGTCTGAACATCGACTCGCTGCTGGAGGCCGTGGTCCTCACCGCCGACGCCTCGCTCGACCTGCGGGCCAACCCGGAGCAGGACGCGCAGGGTATTGCGATCGAGTCCCACCTCGACCGCGGTCGCGGTGCCGTCTCGACCGTCCTGGTCCAGCGCGGAACGCTGCGCATCGGCGACACCGTGGTGGTCGGCGACGCGTACGGCCGCGTCCGGGCGATGCTCGACGACAAGGGCAACAACGTCGAGGAGGCGGCTCCGTCGACTCCCGTCCTGGTGCTCGGTCTCACCAACGTGCCGGGTGCCGGCGACAACCTCCTGGTCGTCGACGAGGACCGTACGGCCCGTCAGATCGCCGAGAAGCGTGCTGCGCGTGAGCGCAACGCCGCCTTCGCCAAGCGCGTCCGCCGGGTGTCCCTCGAGGACCTCGACAAGGTGCTCAAGGCCGGTCTGGTCCAGGAACTCAACCTCATCATCAAGGGCGACGCGTCCGGTGCGGTCGAGGCTCTCGAGTCCTCGCTGCTCCAGCTCGACGTCGGCGAAGAGGTCGACATCCGTGTCCTGCACCGCGGTGTGGGTGCGGTCACCGAGTCCGACATCGACCTGGCCATGGGCTCCGACGCCATCGTCATCGGCTACAACGTCCGCGCTGCCGGCCGTGCCGCGCAGATGGCGGAGCGCGAAGGCGTCGACGTCCGGTACTACTCGGTGATCTACCAGGCCATCGAGGAGATCGAGGCGGCCCTCAAGGGTCTCCTCAAGCCGGAGTACGAAGAGGTCGAGCTCGGTACGGCGGAGATCCGCGAGGTCTTCCGCTCGTCCAAGCTGGGCAACATCGCCGGTGTCCTCATCCGCTCCGGCGAGGTCAAGCGCAACACCAAGGCGCGCCTCGTCCGCGACGGCAAGGTCATCGCCGAGGACCTCACGATCCACGGTCTGCGCCGCTTCAAGGACGACGTCACCGAGATCCGCGAAGGCTTCGAGGGCGGTATCAACCTCGGAAACTTCAACGACATCAAGATCGACGACGTCATCGCGACGTACGAGATGCGCGAGAAGCCGCGCTCCTGAGCGCAGCGATAGGACGGGGCCGGTCGGCGGGAGTTATTCCGTCGATCGGCCCCGGCCGTTGCGTGTACGGTTCTGGTGTTCCTGCCAAGCGACGGCGTGGCAGGCCACCGAACCCGAACCGGCGGGACATCCGGCATTACATGTACGTGGGGACTCTGTCCTTCGATCTGCTCCTCGGCGACGTTCATTCGTTGAAGGAGAAACGCTCCGTCGTCCGGCCCATCGTCGCCGAGCTCCAGCGCAAGTTCTCCGTGAGCGCGGCCGAGGTGGGCGACCAGGACCTCCATCGCAGGGCCCGCCTGGGCGTCGCGCTGGTGGCGGGGGACCCGGGGTTCGTATCGGACGTGCTCGACCGCTGTGAGCGGCTGGTCGCGGCACGGCCCGAGGTGGAGCTGCTGTCGGTGCGACGCAGGCTCCACACTGATGAAGACTGAATGAGCAAGGCAAAGAAGGAGAAGGACCAGTGGCCGACAACGCGCGGGCGAAGAAGCTGGCGGACCTCATCCGGGAGGTGGTCGCCGAGAAGCTGCAGCGCGGCATCAAGGACCCGCGCCTGGGTACGCACGTGACCATCACGGACACCCGCGTCACCGGTGACCTGCGGGAGGCCACGGTCTTCTACACGGTCTACGGCGACGACGAGGAGCGGGCCAGCGCGGCCGCCGGGCTGGAGAGCGCCAAGGGCATCCTGCGCTCCGCCGTCGGTGCCGCGGCCGGGACGAAGTTCACGCCGACGCTGACCTTCGTCGCGGACGCCCTCCCGGAGACCGCCAAGACGATCGAGGACCTCCTCGACAAGGCGCGGGCCTCGGACGCCAAGGTGCGCGAGGCGTCCTCGGGCGCCAAGTACGCCGGCGAGGCCGACCCGTACCGCAAGCCCGAGGACGAGGACGAAGAGGGCACCACCGCCTGATGAGCACCGCAAAGACGCCCGACGGCCTTGTCATCGTCGACAAGCCGTCGGGCTTCACTTCGCACGACGTCGTGGCCAAGATGCGCGGGATCGCCAGGACCCGTCGCGTCGGCCACGCGGGCACGCTCGACCCCATGGCGACGGGCGTCCTCGTCCTCGGCGTGGAGCGGGCGACCAAGCTGCTCGGTCACCTCGCGCTGACCGAGAAGGAGTACCTCGGCACCATCCGCCTCGGCCAGACAACGATCACCGACGACGCCGAGGGCGAGATCACGGCCTCCGTGGACGCGTCCAAGGTGACCCGTGAGGGGATCGACGCGGGCGTGGCGGAGCTGACCGGCGCCATCATGCAGGTGCCGTCCAAGGTCTCCGCCATCAAGATCGACGGCAAGCGGTCGTACGCGCGCGTGCGCGGCGGCGAGGAGTTCGAGATCCCGGCCCGGCCGGTCACGGTCTCGTCCTTCCAGGTGTACGACGTCCGGGAGGCCACCGCCGAGGACGGCACGCCCGTCGTCGACCTGGTCGTCTCCGTGGTCTGCTCCTCCGGTACGTACATCCGGGCGCTCGCCCGTGACCTGGGCGCCGGACTCGGCGTGGGCGGTCATCTGACCGCGCTGCGGCGGACCCGGGTCGGCCCGTACAAGCTGGACTCGGCCAGGACCCTGGACCAGCTCCAGGAGGAGCTGACGGTCATGCCGGTCGCCGAGGCGGCCGGGGCGGCGTTCCCCCGCTGGGACGTCGACGAGAAGCGGGCCCGGCTGCTGCTGAACGGCGTGCGTCTGGAGATGCCGTCGTACCCGGCGGGCCCCGTGGCGGTCTTCGCCCCGGACGGCCGGCTGCTGGCGCTCGTGGAGGACCAGAAGGGCAAGGCCAAGAGCCTGGCCGTCTTCGGCTGAGAGCCCTGGTCATGGTGGAGCGGGGAGGCCCCCCGGCCCCCCGCAACGAGCCCCGCCCCGGGCAGGGAAAACAATCCCCAAACCCCAATAAACACAAACGGCAGTCCCACCGCTGGAAAAAGGGGGGATAC
>NZ_JBHTTQ010000017.1:0-33811 GCF_042794475.1 Streptomyces sp. NPDC056527 | reverse complement strand
GGGGGGGGGGGGGGGGGGGTGGTGCTCCACCTCTGGGCACCCCCCTCGCGCGGGGGTTTTTGGGGTGCGCCCCGGTTGTTGGGGGGGGGGGGCCCGGGGCGCGCCCCCCCCCCACGATCCCCCTCCGGGGACTGTCTATCCACTCCGAACCCCTCATTCACCCCTTCGGGCAGGCGCTCGGAGTGAAACGGGGGAGCACTGGGGGGCGCGTTCGTCTGTTGCGCTTCTCGGAGTGATCACCGCAGACCTACCGTCGACACCATGGGAAGCGGGGACCTGGCGACGCTGGTACGGATCTGCGATCTGTCGGGCCGACCGCGCGGAACGGGCTTCGTCGCCGACGACCGGGGCACCGTCGTCACCAGCCACGAGGCCGTCGACGGGCTCGTACGGATCATGCTGCACGCCGCCGACGAGCGGATGTGCCTCGCCGAGGCCGACGCCATCACGGCCCTGCCCGAGAGCGGTCTCGCGCTCGTACGGACCGAGGGGCTCGGCGTCCGTCCACTGCCGGTCTCGGCCCGGACCGAGTTCGAGGCCGGAACGTACCTACGGATCGCCGCGCACGGCTGGCGCGAGGCGCGGGTCCTGGGCGGCGCCGCCGTCACGTACACCGCAACCGACCGCTTCCACGTCCTCGGCCACGCCCTGGAGCTGGCCATCGGCACCGAGGGCGCGGAGGCGCTCCGCCTGGGCGGGCAGGCGGCAGGGGGGCCGGTCGTGGACCCCGAGACCGGAGCCGTGGTCGCGGTCCTCGGCACCGCGCTGCACGGCGACCGCCGGGGCCCGGCCGGTTACGCGGTCTCCCTCGCGGCCGTGGAGCCGCTGGCCGCGCTGCTGCGACGGAACGCCGCGACGGTTCCCTGCTACGGCCGGGACCTGAACCTGGCCGGTGTCCTGGAGCTCACCGCCACCTCCCTCGGCTCGGCCGGCGGCCCCAGGGGGTGGGTCGAGCCCGTCGAACGGGCCGTGTGCATCCGCGAGTTCGCCGCATTCGCGGCGGGCGGCGCGCGGGTCCTCGCACTTGTCGGCGAGCCCGGCACCGGCCGCACCACCGCGCTCGCCGCGTACTGCGCCGACCGCGCCAGGGGTGCCGAGCCCGCGCCCACCGTCTGGCTGCGCGGCGCGGATCTCCGCGCGGAGGACGCCTCGGTCGCCGACGCCGTCGCCCGTGTCCTGCGCCAGGCCGGCCGGATCGTCGCGACGACCGGCGCGCGCGGCGACGCCACCACGGCGACCCCGGAACGGGCCGCCGCCCTCGCCCGCGAGGCGGGCCGCCCGCTGCTCGTGATCCTCGACGGCCCTGAGGAGATGCCCCCGACGCTCGCCCACCGACTCCCCGCCTGGACGAGGGGCACGGAATCCTGGCTCCACACCCACGGCGTCCGCCTGATGCTCGGCTGCCGGCCGGAACACTGGGACCAGGCGAGCGTCCTGTACGCGCCGGAGTCCCTGCACGGGGGAGGGCACGGGGCCGGGGCGGAGCGTCGGGTCGGCGACGGAGCGGGCGTCGGCACGGGGCAGGGGGCGGGCGACGGGCACGGCGGATGTGCGCCGGTCCACGTACCGCGGACGCCGGCCCATGTGGCCGGTGCCGTGCCGATCGGGGACCTGACCGAGAGGGAGGCCGCGCCCGCCCTGGCGCGGTACGGGCTCCGTGGGGCCGATCTGGGGACCGAGGACGCGCGGCATCCCCTCGCGCTGCGACTGCTCGCCGAGGTGCGCGAGGCGCTGCCCGGCGATGTGCCGGGACGCCCGGGGCGGGAGGAGATCTTCGGCGCCTACCTGGACCTGATGTGTCTGCGCGTCGCGGTACGGATCGCAGCCGGGTCCCGTCCCCTCCCGCGCGGCGCCGCCGTACGACGGCTCGCGGCGCGGGTGGCCGGGCAGGTTCACGAGGCCGCGCGGCGGTGCCTGGGACCGGGGCAGGGGGAACTGGACCGCGAGTCCTTCGAGGAGATCTTCCCGTGGCGGACCGGCTGGGCGTCCGCGGTCCTCACGGAGGGCCTCGTCGTTCCCGCCGGATCCGGCTACCGCTTCGGTCACGAGGAGCTCGCGGACTGGATCCAGGGCGCTCATCTGGACGTCGACGGCGCCCTGCACGCGCTCGTCCACCGCTGGCACGAGGGCGCGCCGGCCGGGCTCCCGTCCCGGCCCGGGGCGTCGCGCGCCATGCCGACAGGACACGCGCCCCCGCTCGTCGCACACGACACCGCTTCGGAGCCGGGGCGCTCGCTCCCCGTGCCCCGCCACCGGATCGGCCCGGTCGTCCAGGCCCTGCTCCTCCTGGGCCGCGAACAGGGCCCGGCCGCGCTCGCGGGCCGGCTGACGGCCCTGGCCGACGCCCTCGACCGCCTGTCCGGCGCGGACGGGGAGTCGACCGACGCGGCCTGGTGGGGCGCCCGACTGCTGTCCCAGACGCTGCTGCGCCTCCCGGACCTCAAGCCGTACCTCCCGGTCCTGCGCCATCTGGCCGACCACATCGGCACCAGCGCGCCACCCCCGCCGCAGGCAGCCGCCCCGATCCCTGCGCGGGACCCTGAACAGCCGGCCGGCCACGGCCCCGGCTCCAGGCCGGGGAACATGCCCGCACACCGCCCGCCGACCGCGCCCCTGCCCGCCCAGCGCGCCCCCGCCCCGGCCGAGCCGCGCCCCAGCCCGCCGGCCGGGTCGCCGGGGCCCGCCGGTCCGCACGCCCCCGCGCCCCGTGTCCTCGCCTTCGCCCCCTTCGGGCCCGACTTCTGGGAGGCGTTGCGGATCGGGGAAGGGGAGCGGATGGACCTTCTGCGGCGGGTCGTGACTGCCGATGTCGCGCCCGGGGGTGACACGGCGCCCCGGTTCCTCGACGCCGTCGCCGCTCGGCTCGTCGCCGAGCCTCGGGGTGTGCAGCCGTTGCTCTGCCGGTGGTTCGGCGACGGTCGGGCGTTGGCCGCCGCGCCGGACGCCACCGTCGCCACCGCCGCGCAGGCGCTGCTCCACACCCACCGGAGCCTCGCCGTCGACGACCTCTGCGAAGCCCTCGTCGCCACCGCCCATCCGCTCGCCGACGGCCTCCTCACCGCCCTCGCCGAGGACGAGCCCTCGGCCGTGTGCCGGGCCGTCGACCGCTGGGCGCACGACGACGGGCGCCCCGCCCGTCGGGCCGCCGCCGCCGCGTACGGCTGCCTCGTCGCCGAGCACGCCACGACCGGACCCGACCGCGAACTCCTCCGCTACACGGCCCTCGCCCTGCTCGCCCGCCCCGGTGACGCCGCCCTGCACGGGCCCGCCCTCGGCCTCCTCGTCCGCGACCCGCACACCCGCTCGCGCCATCTCCCCCGCGCCGTCACCGACCCCCGCGTCCCCGCGTACGCGCTCGCCGCAGCGCTCCCCACCCACCCCGAACCGGTCCTCGCCGCCTTCCAGGCCCGCCTGCACGGCCCGGGCGTGGCCGCGGGCGAGGTGCTCCGAGCCCTCGCCGAGGTCACCACCCCCGCCCTCGCCCGCCGCGCCGCCGCCCTCGTGCGCGAGTACGTGGACCGTCACCCCGACGGCGCCCGCCACGCCGCCGCCTTCGTCGACCGTCGCCTCGAAGACGGACCGGCCGCCCGGGCGATCCTCTTCCCGCTCGTCACCGGCCTCCTCAAGAACCGTTCCGTGCAGGTCCGCAGCGCCCTCGCCACGGTGTTCGCCGCCCCCGGCACCGGCGCCTCCCGCCTCCTGCGCAACGAACTCCTCGACATCCTGCTCGACCACGAGCGGTACGAGGCCCGGGACCTGGCCGTGCTCGACGCCCTGCTGCGCGCCGCCGCACTCGGCTGCGAGCGGCGCGCCGAGGTCCGTACGCGCGACCTCGTCCGCCGCGCCGGCCTCCTCCTCGTCCGTACCCCCGAGGGCGCCACCTGCCTCGACCGACGGCTCTCCGGGCTCGCCCGCGAAGTGCCCGCCTTCGCCGTCCAGCTGGCCGGCTGGCTCACCGCGGCCCCGGCGGAATGGGCCGCCCTCGTCGGCCCCGGCGCCCGCCGTACGGTACTGAGCCTCGGCAGTTCCATGCCGATGCGAGACGACGGCCGTGGGCATGGCAGTCTTAGACCTGCGTAATCGGCGAACAGGCGGACGAGGAGCGGTCACAGTGCAGCGCTGGCGTGGCTTGGAGGACATCCCCCAGGACTGGGGGCGCAGCGTCGTCACCATCGGCTCCTACGACGGTGTGCACCGCGGGCACCAGCTGATCATCGGGCGGGCGGTGGACCGCGCCCGCGAACTCGGCGTCCCCTCGGTCGTCGTCACCTTCGACCCGCACCCCTCCGAGGTCGTACGGCCCGGCAGCCACCCGCCCCTGCTCGCCCCGCACCACCGGCGCGCGGAGCTGATGGCCAAGCTGGGCGTGGACGCGGTGCTGGTCCTGCCCTTCACGGCCGAGTTCTCGCAGCTCTCCCCGGCGGACTTCATCGTGAAGGTCCTCGTCGACAAGCTCCATGCGAAGGCCGTCATCGAGGGCCCGAACTTCCGCTTCGGACACCGGGCCGCCGGCAACGTCGACTTCCTGGCCGAGCTGGGCGCCACCTACGACTACGAGGTCGAGGTCGTCGACCTCTACGTGAGCGGTACGGCGGGCGGCGGCGAGCCGTTCTCCTCCACGCTCACCCGCCGCCTCGTCGCCGAGGGTGACATGGAGGGCGCCGGCGAGATCCTCGGCCGCCCGCACCGCGTCGAGGGCATCGTCGTCCGCGGTGCCCAGCGCGGCCGCGAGCTCGGCTTCCCGACCGCCAACGTCGAGACCCTGCCGCACACCGCCATTCCGGCCGACGGCGTGTACGCCGGATGGCTGACGGCGGCGGGGGAGCGGATGCCCGCCGCGATCTCGGTCGGCACCAACCCCCAGTTCGACGGCACCGAGCGGACCGTCGAGGCGTACGCGATCGACCGCGAGGGGCTCGACCTGTACGGCCTGCACGTGTCCGTGGACTTCCTGGCGTACGTCCGCGGGATGCTGAAGTTCGACACCCTGGACGCGCTGCTGGAAGCGATGGCCGACGACGTGAAGCGCTCCCGGGAACTCACGGAGGCGTACGACCGGAAGAGCTGACGGCGGCCGTCGGCGCCGGTCCTGAGCGGGCGTGTCCGGCGGCTCCTGCACGGCGCCGCGCGGACACGGTCCTGGGCGAGCGTGTCCGGCGGCTCCTGATCGGCGCCGCGCGGACACCCTCACCACCCGTCAGCCCCCGCTCGTGACCTCCGCCCTGTCGCGCACCCAGTGACACGCCACGTCCCGCGCCCCGCCGCCGCCCAGTATGGGCAGGTCCTCGCCGCGGCAGCGGTCCGCGACGGCGGACGCCTCCCCCGAGGCCAGGACCTGGCAGCGGGCGTGGAAGCGGCAACCGGACGGGATGCGGGCCGGGTCCGGTGGCTCGCCGGTCAGGATCACCGGCTCGCCCTCGGACTCCGGCAGAACCGACAACAGGGCCCGGGTGTACGGGTGCTGAGGTGACGTCAGTACGGACTCCACCGTGCCCGTCTCCACGATCCGCCCCAGGTACATCACCGCCACCCGGTCCGCGATGTTCCACGCGAGCCCCAGGTCGTGCGTGACGACCAGCGCCGACAGGCCCAGTTCGTCCCGCAGGCGCAGCAGCAGCGCCAGGATCTCGCCGCGTACCGACGCGTCCAGCGAGGCCACCGGCTCGTCCGCGACGATCAGTTCGGGCTGGAGGACCAGCGCGCCCGCGATGACGACCCGCTGACGCTGCCCGCCGGACAGCTCGTGCGGGTAGCGCAGGAAGAAGCGCTCCGGCGGGCGCAGTCCGGCCCGTGAAAGGGCCTCCCCGACGGCGGCCCGCTCGTCCCCCGCGTAACCGTGGATCCGCAGCCCCTCGGCCACGGCGTCGTACACCGTGTGGCGCGGATTCAGCGAGCCGCTGGGGTCCTGGAGGACCAACTGCGCCCGCTTCCGGTACGCCTTGAGGGCGCGGGAGGTGTACGACAGCGGTTCTCCGGCGAAGGTGACGGACCCGGACGTCGGCGGCACGAGGCCGAGCAGAGAACGGGCCAGTGTCGTCTTGCCGCATCCCGACTCGCCGACCAGCGCCACGATCTCGCCCGCGCCGATGTCCAGGTCCACGCCGTCCACCGCGCGGGCGGCCGGTGCGCCCCGCCGCCCGGGGAAGGTGACCCGAAGGCCGGTCGCCGACAACAGGGGAACCGGCGGCGCGGGTGCGGGCGGCGCGGGGCTCGACGCCCCGGCCCGGACCGGCGAGCCCGCCTCGGACGCGCCGCCGTCGGGTGTCAACGGATTCACGAGCCACTCCCTACGTGTACGCAGGCCGCCCGGCGCCCCGCGCCCGCCTCCCGCAGTTCCTGGTCCTGCTCGCCGCACACCTCCACCGCCATCGGGCAGCGCGGGTGGAAGGCGCAGCCGACCGGCAGATCGGCAGGGTCCGGCGGATCGCCCGGAAGACCGCGAGGGGCCCGCCGGGACGCCGGGTCGCCGATCCTCGGGAAGGCCGAGGACAGCGCCCGCCCGTACGGGTGCTCCGCCGCGTCGTACACCGCCCGCGCCGGGCCCTCCTCCACGACCCGCCCGGCGTACATCACCGCGAGCCGGTCGCAGGTGTCGGCGAGGACCGCGAGATCGTGGCTGATCATCAGCAGACTGATCTCGTCGTCGGCCACCAGGCGCTCGATCAGCCGCAGGATCTGGGCCTGGATCATCACGTCCAGCGCCGTCGTCGGCTCGTCGGCCACGATCAGCCGGGGATCGCAGGCGAGCGCCATCGCGATCATCACCCGCTGGCGTTGCCCGCCGGAGAGTTCGTGCGGATAGGCCGCCGCCCGCGCCGCAGGCAGCCCGACGTGCTCCAGCAGCTCCCCGACCCGCTTGCGGGCCGCCGCCGGGGTGGAGCGCCCGTGGGTGAGCAGCGGCTCGGCGATCTGGTCGCCGATACGGTGCACCGCGTTCAGCGAGTGCATCGCCCCCTGGAAGACGATCGACGCCCCCGCCCAGCGCACGGCCCGCAGCCGTCCCCACTTCATGGCGAGGACGTCCTCGCCGTCGAGCAGGATCTCCCCGGTCAGCCGGGCGGACGCCGGCAGCAGGCGCAGCAGCGCGAGCGCCATCGTCGACTTCCCGCAGCCCGACTCGCCCGCGACCCCGAGCTTCTGCCCGGCGGCCAGGGTGAGATCGACCCCTCGCACGGCGGGGACGGCGGCCGCTCCCGACCCGTACGTCACGCTCAGGTTCCGTACCTCCAGCAGGCTCATCGACCCACCCCCAGCTTCGGGTTCAGCACGGACTCGACGGCCCGCCCGCACAGCGTGAACGCGAGCGCGACCAGCGCGATCGCGATCCCGGGCGGGGCGAGGTACCACCAGTGACCGGAGGAGACCGCGCCCGCCTCCCGCGCGTCCTGGAGCATTCCGCCCCAGGACACCACCGTCGGATCGCCGAGGCCGAGGAAGGCCAGCGTCGCCTCGGTGAGGATCGCGGTGGAGATGCCGAGCGTGGTCTGCGCGAGCACCAGCGGCATCACGTTGGGCAGCACGTGCCGGCTCATGATGTGCCCGTGTCCGCCGCCGAGAGCCGTGGCCCGCTCGATGTACGGCCGGGACTCCACCGCGATCGTCTGGGCGCGCACCAGCCGGGCGGTGGTCGGCCAGCTGGTGACGCCGATCGCGAGGATCACGGTCCACATCGATCGGGACAGCACGGTCGCGAGGACGATCGCGAGGACGAGTGTCGGCATCACCAGGAACCAGTCGGTGATCCGCATGACGACGGTCGAGAACCAGCCGCCGTAGTGGCCGGCGATGATGCCGACGAGGGTGCCGATGGCGACCGACAGCGCCGCGGCGAGGAGCCCGACGAGCAGCGAGATCCTCGCCCCCCAGAGCAGCAGGCCGAGCAGCGAGCGCCCGAACTGGTCCGTCCCGAGCGGGAATTCGGCGCTCGGGGACTCCAGGGCCGTGCCCGGCGCGTTGGTGACCGACTGCACGTCGGCGCCGACGATCAGCGGGGCGGCGAGCGCCAGCAGTGCGATGACGGCGAGCCCGGCCAGGCCGTAGAGACCGGCGCGGTGGGTCCGGTACTGCTTCCAGAAGCGGGACACCGTACCGCGTCGGCGTTCCCATACGAGAGAGGTCATCGGCCCACCCGGGGATCGAGCAGCGGATAGAGCAGGTCGGCGATCAGGTTCATCACGATCATCGCCCCGGCGAAGACCACGAACAGGCCCTGGACGAGCGGCAGATCGGGCACGCTCAGCGCCTGGTAGAACAGCCCGCCGAGTCCCGGCCAGGAGAACACGGTCTCCACCAGGATCGAACCGGCCGCCACATGGCCGAGGTTGATGAAGACCATGGTCACGGTCGGCAGCAGGGCGTTCGGCACGGCGTGCCGCCGCCGTACGACGTCGTCCCGGAGCCCCTTGGCCCGCGCGGTGGTCAGATAGTCGCTGCCCATCTCGTCGAGCAGCGAGGAGCGCATCACCAGCAGGGTCTGGGCGTAGCCGACGGCCACCAGGGTGAGGACCGGCAGCACCATGTGGTGCGCGACGTCGAGGACGTACGCGAAGCCGGTCTCGCCCGCGCCGGACTCCATGCCGCCCGTCGGGAAGAGCCCCGGGATCGGGCCGATGCCCACCGAGAAGACGATGATCAGGAGCAGTCCGAGCCAGAACGAGGGCACGGACCACAGGGTGAGCGCGACGCCCGTGTTGAGCTTGTCGCCGAGACCGCCGTGGTGCCAGGCGGATCGGGTGCCGAGCCAGAGCCCGAGCGCCGAGTAGATCATCACGGCGACGCCGGTGAGCAGCAGGGTGGCCGGCAGCTTCTGTGTGATGAGGTCGCCGACCGGGGCGTGGAACTGGTACGAGGCGCCGAGGTCGCCGCTCAGCGCCTTGGCGCAGTAGTCGGTGAACTGCTGCCAGAGCGGCAGATCGAGCCCGAACTGCCGGCGCAGGGTCGCCAGCTGTTCGGCCGAGGTCGGCACACCGTGCGTCATCGCCTTGACCGGGTCACCGGGGATGATCCGGAAGAGGAAGAAGCTGGTGACGAGCACGGCGAGCAGCGAGACGGCCGCGCCGCCCAGCTTGCCGGCCACATAGCGGAGGTACTGGAGGGTCGTACCGGTGCGGGAGGCGCCGTCCGTGGTGCGGACCTTCTCGGTCCGCACCACGTCGGCGGGCGTGCTTGCTGTCGTCACGGACTACTCGCGGTCGTCGGCGGTGGACCGGCGCTTCATGCCGAGGAAGACACCGAGGGCGACCACGACCACCACGGCGGCACCGATGCCGATGATCACACCGCTGTTCGAGCCGCTCGATCCGCCGTCGGCCGAGGAGCCGGCGGCAGAGGTGGTGGGGACGGCCGACCACCAGCTCCAGTAGCCGTCCTGGCCGTAGAGATTGCCGGCGGCCGCCGGCATCGTCGTGATGGAGTCGATCTGGTCCGTGCGGTACGCCTCGAGTGCGTTCGGGTACGCCATGACATTCATGTACCCGGTGTCGTACAGCCGTGACTGCATCTGCTTGACCAGATCCGCCCGCTTGGCGGCGTCGTACTCCACCGACTGCTGCGCGTACAGGGCGTCGAACTGCTTGTCGCAGATGAAGTTGTCGGTCGCCCCGGAGTCCTTCGGGGTCGCCGGCAGGGTGCCGCAGGTGTGGATCGACAGGACGTAGTCGGGGTCGGGGTTGACCGACCAGCCGTCGAAGGCGAGGTCGTAGTCGCCCTTCGTCCACGGGTCGCCGACGTTGTCGAGGCACTCGACCTTCAGCCCGATGCCGAGCTCGCCCCACCACTCCTGGAGGTACTTGCCGATCGCCTTGTCGTTCGGGTCGGTGGCGTGACACAGGATCCGGAAGTCCAGCGGCTTGCCGTCCTTGCCGACCCGCTTGCCGTCGCCGTTCTTCTTGTATCCGGCCTGGTCGAGGAGGAGCCCTGCCTTGGCCGGGTCGTAGGCCAGCTTCTGCGTGGCCTCCGGCTTCCAGAAGTACGAGGCGAAGCGCGGCGGGATGTAGCCCTCGCCCTCGACGGCGTGGCCCTGGAAGACCTTGTCGACGATCGTGGTCCGGTCCACGGAGAGGAAGAGCGCCTTGCGGACCACCGGCTCGAGCAGCGCCTTGTGGCCGTTGCCGAAGGTCTTGCCGTCCTTGGAGCGGGCGCCCGGGTTGGTGGCCAGGGCGAAGAAGCGCCGGCCGGGGGCGTCGTTGACCTTGATGTTCTTCGCGGACTTCAGGGCCGCGGCCTGGGCGGGCGTCAGGTTCGGTACGAAGGACACCTCGCCCTTCTGCAGGGCGGCGACGGCCGCGTCACCGTCCTTGTAGTACTTGAACACCAGCTCGTCGAACTTGGGTGTGCCACGCCAGAAGTCCTTGTTCGGCTTCAGCTTGATGTACTGGTCGACCTTGAAGTCCGTGATGACGAACGGGCCGTTGCCGACGATCGGGAACTGCTGGTCGTTGTTGAACTTCGAGAAGTCGCCGACCTTCTCCCAGACGTGCTTGGGCACGATCGGCACGTCCAGCGCCGTCATCGTGGCCTGGGGCTTCTTCAGCTCGATGACGAGCGTCTGCGGGTCGGGCGCGGTGACCGTCTTGAAGTTGGACGTGAAGCTGCCGTTCGCGGTGGCGGCGTTCTCGTCGGTCATCATCTTGTTGAAGGTCCAGGCGGCGTCCTCGGCCGTGGCCTGCTTCCCGTCGGACCACTTGGAGTCCTTGCGGATCGTGTACGTCCACGTCAGCTTGTCGGGGGAGGACTTCCACTCGGTCGCCAGACCCGGGATCGGCTTGGCGTCGTTCGCGTCGTAGTTCGTCAGGTACTCGTAGGCCAACCGGTGGATGCTGGTGGAGACGAGCTTCTGCGCGAGGAAGGGGCTCAGCGAGTCGATGCTCTGCGAGACCGCGACGGTGAGCGTGGTGTTCTCGTCGGCTGCTTGGGCGGTGGTCCGGGCGGTGGCTTGGGGCGCGACCACGAGCGTGGTGGCGGCGACACCTGCGGCGAGGAGCAGCCGGGGGAGTCTTCGGGGGGCGACCTGGCGGGAGGGAACCTTCGTGACCTTGACCATGGGACGTGACCTCGCGTTGGGGTTCTGTCGTCGATCTTGGGGCGCCAACTGGTGAAGCGAAGGTCTATCAGCGGTGACGGAGCGGCGTCAACGATGACTCAAACCCCTTGTGGGCTGCGGGAATGCCAAGAGGCTCCGCACCGGGGAGCCGGTGCGGAGCCTCATTGGTCCAGTCCTCTGACGCCTTACTGTTGAGGGGCTGGCGGTGCCTGCGGAGGCTGCTGCCAGCCCTGCGGCACACCGGGCTGACCGGGCTGCTGCGGGTAGGGCTGCTGCTGCGGGTAAGGCTGCGGCTGGGCCTGCGGGTACGGCTGCTGAGGCGGCTGACCGCCGTACGGCTGACCCGGCTGCGGAGCCTGGGGGGCGTACGGCTGACCGGGTGCCGGCTGACCGCCATACGGCTGACCGGGCATCGGCTGACCGGGCTGACCGGGCATCGGCGGGGCCATGTGCGGCGGAACGCCGCCCTGGCCGTCACCGGTCCACAGCCCCTGCGCCTGCTGCGCCCGCACGAAGTCCTCGGCGACCATCGCGGACAGGTTGAAGTACGCCTCGCGCGTCTTCGGCCGCATCATGTCGAGGTCGACCTCGGCGCCCGCCGACAGGTGCTCGTCGAACGGCACGACCACGACCCCGCGGCAGCGGGTCTGGAAGTGCTGCACGATGTCGTCGACCTTGATCATCTTGCCGGTCTCGCGGACTCCCGAGATGACAGTGATGGAGCGCTGCACCAGCTCCGCGTATCCGTGCGCGGAGAGCCAGTCGAGCGTCGTCGACGCGCTGGAGGCACCGTCCACGGACGGGGTGGAGATGATGATCAGCTGGTCGGCGAGGTCGAGCACCCCGCGCATCGCGCTGTAGAGCAGACCCGTACCGGAGTCGGTCAGGATGATCGGGTACTGCTTGCCCAGCACGTCGATCGCGCGCCGGTAGTCCTCGTCGTTGAACGTCGTAGAGACGGCCGGGTCCACGTCGTTGGCGATGATCTCCAGACCGGAGGGCGCCTGCGAGGTGAAGCGGCGGATGTCCATGTACGAGTTGAGGTACGGGATCGCCTGAACGAGGTCACGGATGGTGGCCCCGGTCTCGCGCCGCACCCGGCGGCCGAGCGTGCCCGCGTCCGGGTTGGCGTCGATCGCCAGGATCTTGTCCTGCCGCTCGGTGGCAAGGGTCGAGCCCAGCGCGGTGGTCGTCGTGGTCTTGCCGACACCGCCCTTGAGGGAGATGACCGCGATCCGGTAGCAGGACAGCACCGGCGTACGGATCAGGTCGAGCTTGCGCTGCCGCTCGGCCTCCTCCTTCTTGCCGCCGAGCTTGAAGCGGGCCGATGCACCGGGGTTCCGGCTGGACTTGGCCTTCTGCTTGTTGTTGCGCAGCAGACGGTCGGAGGAGAGCTCCACGGCCGCGTTGTAGCCGAGCGGGGCACCCGGCACGGAACGCTCGCGCTGGTCGTGCGTGACCGCGGTGGGCCAGGCGGCCCCGGTCCGCGGATCGACCGGCGGCTGCCCGGCCTGCGGCGGCACGGGCGCCTGGTGGGGCGGCACCTGGTGGTCCGGCTGCATCTGCCCGGGCACCTGAGGTGCCTGCTGGGCGGGCTGCCCGCCGGGGTGCGGGAAGCCGTAGCCGCCCTGGGGTGCCGGCTGCGCGCCCGGTGCGCCGGGCTGCGGGACGCCGTAGCCACCCTGCGGGGCGGCGGCGTTGGCCTCGGGCGCCTGCGGCGCGGGCTGTGCGGCACCGGGGTGCGGGAAGCCGTAACCACCCTGCGGTGCCGGGGTGCCGGCTCCGGGTGCCTGCGGCGCGGGCTGCGCGCCCGGGTGCGGGAAGCCGTAGCCACCCTGGGGGGTGGGCTGAGCGCCCGGGGTTCCCGGGTGGGGGAAGCCGTAGCCGCCCTGCGGGGCAGGGGCGTTGGGCTCGGGTGTCTGCGGTGCGGGCTGTGCGCCGGGGTGGGGGAAGCCGTAGCCGCCCTGCGGGGCGGGGGCGTTGGGCTCGGGTGTCTGCGGTGCGGGCTGTGCGCCGGGGTGCGGGAAGCCGTAGCCGCCCTGCGGTGCCGGGGTGCCCGCCTCGGGGGTCTGCGGGGCCGGCTGCAGCGCCGGGTTCGGGAACCCGTAGGCGCCCTGACCCTGCGGCGGGACGGGCGCGGGCTGCGGCTGACCGGGCGGCGGGAAGCCGTAGCCGCCCGGAGCTTCCTGCGGCGGCACGGGTGCGTTCGGGGTCGTCGGGGCCGGCCAGGAGGCGGCGGCCGGCAGCGGTGCCGCCGGCGGCACCGACTGGTCGCCCGTGGGCGCCGGGGCGGGCCACTGCGGCGCCGCGGCGGGGGCCGCGGGCTGGAACGACGGCGGCAGCGGGGGCAGCCCGGCGCCGTCCTGCGGCGCGGCGGGGCTCCACGGCTCGGGCGCCGGGGGCAGGGCCGGAGGCAGCGCGGCGGGGACCGCGTCCTGGGGCTCGGTGGCCGCGGGAGCGGCGTCCTCGGGCGTGCCGGCGGCCGGCAGCGCGAGCGCGGCCCCGTCATGCGCCTCGTCCGACGGGGCGTCGGCGGCGGGCAGCGCGAGCGCCGCGCGGTCGCCGGCGTCGGCCGTGTCCTGCTCGGGGGACTCGCCCGCCGGCAGGGCCGGGACGCCGGGCGCCTCGGCGGCCTCCGGTGCCGTGCTCGTGGCGTCGTCCGCCGGTGCGGAACCCTCGGAGTCCGCCGACGAAGGCTCACCGGTGGGGCTGACGGCGGCAGCCGACTCGTCCTTCTCCTGCAGACCGGGGGCGCCGCCCTCGGCAGCGCCGATGCTCTGGTCGCCCGATACGACGGCTCCGCCCTCGGATCCGGTCGGGGTCGCGCCGGGAGTGCCGTGGGTGTCCAACGCGGACGGCGTGCCCGCGCCGGTGTCCGCCGGACCGTCCGCCGCTCCACCGGAGGTGGCGTCCGCGCCGTGAGCGTTCTCGGCCGAGGCCGAGGCCGCGCGCTCGGAGATCTCCGCCATCTCGCGCTTCAACGCGGCGGGGGAGAAGCGCATGGTGGCGCCGCTCTCCAGATCGCCGCCCCCGAAGGACCCACCGTCGGCGGGCACGGCCGGTGCGACCGGTGCCGGATCCGGCACGGCGGGAGCGACCGGCGCGGGAGCGACCGGAACCGGTGCCACCGGGGTCGGCGCGACCGGGGCGGCAACCGGTGCCACCGGAGCCGGTGCGACCGGGGCGGGAGCCACCGGAGCCACCGGAGCCGGCGGTGCCGGAGGCTGAGGCGCCCAGTTGGGCTCGTACCCGCTGCCCGCCGGAAGCCCCGGAACGGCAACGGGCGCACCGCTCGGCGGCGGGGGCGTCGCGCCCCCGGCGCCCCCGGAAGTCCCGGAGCCGGCCGATCCCGACGCGTTCTGCGTGTACCAGGCCGGAGGGGTGTAGTCGATGGTGAACTCACCCGTCATCTCGGCGGGATCCGCGTCGGACTGATCATCGGCGGGTGGATTCCAACCCCCGTGGATCTCGTCCCGATCGCCGTTCACTTTGCCTCCTGGTGTGGTCGCGCACCCTTGTGCTGTCGTGGGCGGGCCCTACCCACCCTAAACGCCAACCGTGTCCGTGGGGCAGGCCCGGCTGCCCGCCCACGTCTGTCCCGTAGATCACGTCTCGCCCCCAAGTGACCTACTGGCACCGCAGAGTGAACCACAGGTGATCACGTGGCGATTCAAACCCGTACAAAAATGGACGGGATGGGAAAATGTCGTGCCGTCAGTCCATCCGGCGCGCGCTGCCCAACAATCCGGTCTCGGCGTCCGTCGCCTGCGTCATCACGAACTGCCGGTCGCTCGGCGTGCACCACAGGGTCACGCCGTCGGCGAGCGTCGACAACGCCTCCGACTCCACTCGCGGCAGCCCCATGATGCGGCCGATCTGCGCGGCCTCGTCCGGGGACACCCGCTGGACACCGACCAGCGAGGACTTCTCCAGAAGACGCGGCGCCACCGGGCTCAGGTACGGCAGCAGCGTCACCACCGACTGCCAGGGGCCGGACACGACGCGGCCGCGCGGCGGACGCATGCCGCAGTCCCGCACCACGACCACCGGACTGCCGGCCGACGCGCCCTGCGGCGGGACGCGGCCGACGTCGTGCAGCGTGATGCACGGCTGACCGCCGCCCGCGGCCTGCGCGAGCGCGGTCCACGCCTGCGCCCGGCCGGTCTCCACGGCCACCCGTGCTCCGGTCGCGGCCGCGCGCAGCGCCATGACCTGCGCCGTCCACAGACCGCCGATCAGCGTCACGTCGTACGGAGTGGGGCGGTTGATGCCGAGCACCGCGGGCCGGCCCTCGGCGTCCACGCCGATGACCATGCCGTCGTCGCCGACCGGAAGGCCGAGCGCGCCGAGTTGCTCCAGCGGTACCGCGTGCCGGTCGCGGCGCGGCCCGACGAGCCCGAAGCCGAATCTGGGCTTCGTGGCCCTCCCCGTACCGCGTCCGGAAGCGCCGCGTCTGCCGGCACCGGCGCCCGTACCCCGAGCGCCGGGAGAAGGCTGAGAAGAAGGCGTGGTGGAGAAGGACATCAGCGCGCACCCCCGAGCGGCAGCGAAGCCAGCATGGCCGGAACCTGTTCGCGGTCGAGCCGCACCAGACCCGTCTTCACCCCGCGCGCCGCACGCTCCAGTTCGTGCCGCGCCGCCACGAGCTCCTCGTCGCTGCGGCCGGTGATCCGTACGTGTCCGGCCACCGTCACCTCCTGACGGTCACCGCCGCTCAGCGTCAGGCTGAACGTCGTCGCGAGCGCCGGGAGCGAGGTCAGCAGCGCGATCAGCTGGGGCATCGACGCACCCGCGCCACCCGTGCCGCCCAACTGAGGCCAGCGCCCCACCCAGTACGTCGTATGGCGACGGTCGTCGACCCGCCACGTCCGCGCGGTCTCCTGGGTCCGTCGCGCCTGCGCCTGGCCACGTCCAGCCTGCGCGATCGCCATCGGGCTCGCGCACGTCGACGTCGCCAGCGCGGCGATCAGCTCCTGCTCGGTGAGCACGGTCGCCTTGAACCCGGCGCCGGCCAGCCGGCTCGCCAACTGGTCCGCGGCGCGCACCACACACTTCTGCGCGCCCTCCAGGCCTCCGCCGCGGGCGGCGACCGCCTCCGGGCACAGTTCCGGGTCCAGCTTCAGCGCCACCCAGGTGATCCGCAGCGCCGGCGAACCCGTCTGAGCCTGCAGCGGGGCGTAGTTCCGCTTGGCCATCGACTGCTCAGGCAGATGCGGGGCGGGCGCCGGCTGCGTGTGCTGCACGATCTGCGCGGACTCCAGCTTGATGCCGTCCACGTCCAGGACGTCCCGGACGAGCGCGACGGGCAGCGGCCGTGCCGCGCGGTCCGGACGCAGCGCCGTGGCCTCCGACTCGACGCGCACCAGGGCGGTGAGGAACGTGCCGTCGCCGACCATCCCGACCGGCCTGCGGTCCCGGTCGCTGTACGCGTAGGTGCGCAGCGCGGGGTCGCACTCCACGACCGGCGCGAGGCCGGGCTCCGTGCCCTCCGGGAGGACGAGCGAGGCGGCCCGGCGCGTACGGGTGCGCAGGGCGAGATAGGTGGCGAGCCACTCCGGCATCGAGCGGCGGTGTCTGCGCACCACCGCGAGCAGGACCAGCAGCGCGGCGACGACACCGGCCGGCACCAGCAGCAACGGCTCGATGACCCAGGCCACGAGGAGCAGCGCCGCCGCTACCTCAATCAGTACGAGCTGTTGCAATCGGAACGATCCGAAGTGTCCCGGACGTGCCTGAAGTCGCGGCGCGACGGCCGACGGTGCGCCCGCCGAGGTCTGCGCCGGAGGCGCCGAGGAGGGTGCGGCCGCCGCACGCCGCGTCCGCGTCCGCGTAGCGGATGCCATCATGGAGAATCCCCCCAATTCGTCCCGATCACCCTGGCCCGCCAGGGCTTTGGCGGCTCGTTCACCCTACCCGCCCCACAAGCACCACCGGACAGCAGGCATAGTAGGGGGCCGGTCCGACAGCCGGGGCCCGGGTGCCATGCCCCCCGGACTCGTCGGTGAAGACTGCGCCTGACGAAAATGGGGACTCATGGCATCACGGCGGGATGAGCTCAACGCGTACACCTTTGCGAAGAAGCGCACGGTGGCCGCATTCCTCCAACCTTCGCCCTCGGGCACGGAGGAGGGGGCGCCGAGGCCGTTGCGCGCGATCGTCCCCGGCCTGATCGTGGGCGCGGTGGTGCTCGCGGGCTTCGGAGCCTGGGGCATGTTCAGCCCCAAGGCACCCAAGGGTTGGGACGAGCCCGGTACCAAGGTGATCGTGGGCAAGCAGTCGACCACCCGGTACGTCGTGCTCTCCACCGGCAAGGGCAAGGACAAGAAGACCCTGCTCCACCCGGTCCTCAACCTGGCCTCGGCGCGGCTCCTGCTCACGCCGCAGCAGTTCTCGGTCATCCAGGTCGACGACAAGCTGCTCGACGCGGGCAATCCGCCGCGCGGCCCGATCCTGGGCATCCCGTACGCCCCCGACCGGCTCCCGACCGCCGACGAGGCGGGCGCCGCCAAGCGCTGGGCCGTGTGCGAACAGCCCGGTGGCGGCAAGGGAGCCAGCGTCCAGAAGGCCACGTTCGTCTTCGCCCAGCGGGACTTCAAGCGCACCGAGGGCAGCGGACAGCTCAAGGACGGGCAGATGATGTACGTCCAGGGGCAGAAGGACAAGGCCCGCTACCTGGTCGACCACCAGGGCACGAAGTACCTGCTGCCCGGCACCCCCGCGGAGTCCGCCGGTCTCACCACGGCGCTCGTCGGCCTCAACAAGGAGCCCCAGCAGGTCACGGACGACTGGCTGGCGACCCTGCACACGGGCAGCCCCATCGAGTTCCCGCAGATCCCCGGCAAGGTCGGCGACCCGGCCGGCATCGGCGGCGGCAACCTCAGCCAGACCGAGGACCGGGTCGGCATGGTGCTGCTCGGTCAGACCGGTTCCGGGCCGCAGCACTACGTCGTGCTGCCCGGCAAGGTCCAGCCGGTGTCGGAGTTCACCGCCTGGCTGCTCATCAACTCGCCGCAGACCGACGCCCTCGACATGGACGGCAAGGCGACCACGGTCGACGCGGCCTCCTTCACCCCGGACTCCGCCACCTTCGGAACCCAGTACCGCTGGCCCACCCGAAAGTCCGAGCAGGTCAACACGGTGACCGGCGCGGGCGCCCGGGACACCCTGTGCAGCGTGCTCAATCAGGTCGACGACAAGGGCCGTACGACGCTGACCACCTGGGCCGGTACGAAGTACCCGGCCGAGATCACCGCCGGCGGCACCAGCACGTACGTCACCCCGGGCAGCGGTCTGCTCTACACCCAGGTCCAGGGCAACCAGACCAAGCCCGACGGCTCGCTCTTCCTCGTCACCGACACCGGTCTGCGCTACGCGGTGCAGGCCAACGGCGACAGCGACGCGGCCCGCTCCGACATCGGCGCCGGGGAGCAGGACGACAAGCAGACCGACGGCCGCCCGGAACCGAGCGAGGCGCAGACTCGTCTCGGCTACGAGAAGGTCACTCCACTCCTCGTCCCGATCACGTGGTCGGAGTTCCTGTCCAAGGGGCCGAGGCTCGACACCAACAGCGCGCGTCAGCCGCAGGGTTCGTGAGGAGGTGGCAGTGGTGACGTACCGAACGGCGGCCCTGCTCACCGCCACGGCCCTCACGGGGATCCTCGCCGCGACGCCCGCGGTCGCGGCAGCGCCGCCCGGCGACGTCCTCCTCGACGGCAGCGGCGAGTGCACCTTCCCGATGAAGAAGCAGATCGAGGGCATCCCCTGGTCGCTCCAGCGGGTCCTGCTCGACGAGCTCTGGCAGGACACCAAGGGCAAGGGCATCCGCGTCGCCGTCATCGACACGGGAGTCGACGACGTCAACCCGCAGCTCAAGGCGGCGGTGGACGCCAAGGCGGGCAAGGACTACCTCAAGCCCGACAAGGAGAACCCGGGCCCCGGGGACGAGCAGCGCGGCAAGACCGACGGCACGGTCGACGAGGTCGGCCACGGCACCAAGGTCGCCGGCATCATCGCCGCACGCCCCCGCTCCGGCACCGGCTTCGTCGGGCTCGCCCCCGAGGCGACGATCATCCCGATCCGGCAGAACGACGAGAAGAACAGCGGGAATTCCGACACGATGGCGCTGGCGATCGACCACGCGATCGCCAAGGACGCCGACGTCATCAACATCTCGCAGGACACGACCAAGGCGCAGAAGCCCGACTCGCCGATGGGCCAGGCGGTCGCCAGGGCCGTGGCGAAGGGCATCGTCGTGGTCGCCTCCGCGGGCAACGACGGCATGGACGGCCAACTCAAGAGCACCTTCCCCGCGGCCTTCCCCGGGGTGCTCGCCGTCGCATCCTCCGACCGCAACAACGAGCGCGCCCCGTTCTCCCAGTCCGGGACGATGGTGGGCGTCGCGGCGCCCGGCGTCGACATGGTCTCCACCGTCCCCGGCGGAGGCCAGTGCGTCGACAACGGCACCAGCTTCTCCGCCCCGTACGTCTCCGGCGTCGCCGCCCTGCTGCGCGCGAAGCACCCGGAATGGAAGCCGGCCCAGGTCGTGGCCCGTATCGAGCAGACCGCCGTACGGTCCATCAACGGCCGGGACAACCACGTCGGTTGGGGCGTGGTCGACCCGGTCAAGGCGCTCGCCGACGGGCCCGAACCGCAGCCGATGGCGCCGGCCGAGGACCCCGGGCCGCCGAAGCCACCGGCGCCCGAGGCGGCCCGACTGGCGGTCACGGAGACGCCTCAGGAGCGCACCGAACGTCTCGCCACGTACGCGCTGGGGATCGGTGGTGTGCTGGTGGCCGTGGTCGCCGGTACGGCCATCGTGATCCGTGACGGACGGCGGCGTCACGGGGCCGCCCGATGAACCGAAACAGTCATGTACCAGTTCGGTCCTTTGCAGTTGGAACTGTCGTACCAACTGGTTAGAGTGACTGTCGGGGGCACGGCAGTGAAGTGACCCTGCACGGGGGCGGCATCAAGAGATACCCGTCCATATCACGACCGGAAGGCCCGACGGCAGGGACCGTCGAGACGCCACCGAAGGAAGAAGGGGCAAGATGTCGACGCCAAACCTGAACGTAACCAGTGCCGAGCAGACCAAGCTCGCCGGCCGGATCCAGGACTTCCACGACGAGATCCAGGCCCGTATCACCTCGCTCAACAGCGTGGTGGACCGCATTCAGGCCGGCTGGCAGGGTGCGGCGCAGAAGGAGTTCGACCGGGTGCAGGGCGACCTGAACCTGCGCCTGAAGAACATGCGCGTCGAGCTCATCAAGCTCGAGGAGTTCATGCGGATGAGCGCCGACGGCTTCACGCGTGAGGAAGAGGAGCGCATCCGCAGCTTCCGGACGATGGACGACACGAGCCAGGGCCAGAGCGCCATCCTCGGCATGGCCTGAGCCTCAGGTCCCGTCCTCACCTCCTCGCCTTCGCGCATCTCTCACTCCAGGAGCCAAGAACATGACGACTGCCGTCAATTACGACACCGTGACGCAGGCGGCCGGCGACGTCCGCCTCACCGCGTCCCAGCTCTCCCAGAAGCTCTCCGACCTCATGGCCGACGTCAACCGCGTCGCCTCCAACTGGGAGGGTGAGGCGAAGACCGCGTACCAGGAGAGCCAGACCCGCATCACGAAGGACCAGGCCGCGATCAACGCGGACCTGCAGCGCATCGCGCGGCTGCTCGACGAGTCCGTCATCGGCTACACGGACACCGACAAGGGCAACGCGGCCCGGTTCCGCATGATGATGTGACATCACGCCAACACGCGTGAGGGGGTGGCCCGTTCCGTACGGGCCACCCCCTCACGCGTATGCGTCGCGCCTAGCGGAGATCGAACTCCCCGTCACGCGCGCCCAGGACGAACGCGTCCCACTCGGCCTTCGTGTACCGCAGCACGGTGCCCTTGTCGAGCGACGACCGCATCGCCACCGCACCCTCGGGGAGGCGGGCGATCTCCACGCGCTCCTCGTCCGGAGAGGTCCCGGGAGCGCCCTGCCACTCGACGTCGGAGATGTCGAGCGCGTAGAGCTCTTCCTTCTGTCGTTCCTTCTCGCTGGCGTCGGCCATCGGCGCGGTCCTTATCTGTGCTGTGAACGAGCCTCGTGCTGTGGTCAAGCGTGTGGATCAGCCTAGTGGCCGAGCCGCTCCGCCGCGGCCCGTACGTCGGAGACGGGAACCCGCACGGAGACCCGGCCACCGGGGTTGAGCTTGAGCGCCAGATCGGGCGGGAGCAGCCGGGCCAACTCCGCGCCGTTCACCGGACGCAGCCGGGGCACGTTCGCCGGAGCGTGGTCCGGGTGGGTGAGCACCGGGACGAACCGGCCGTCGGCGTCCGTGTAGACGGCGATGTCCGCGCCCTCGTCCGGCAGGTACACCGTCGCCGCCGCGAGCGCTCCGGGAACCGCCTCGTCGGGGCCGTGGCCGCTCGCCGCGAGCTGCAGGGACGCCTCCACCGGGTCGGTCGGCCGCGGCCAGCCCAGACTCACGGGGGAGGGACGGTAGTTCGGGTTGTGCCGGAACGCTCCGGGTTCCCCCTGTGCGTCCACCTGCCAGGCCCCGATCACGGCGAAGGGAGGCACCTCCCCGGCCGGGTCGTACATCGGATCGATCGAGTACAGCCATGTGCCGGGCGCCCGCCGGGCCTGCGCCCGAAGCTCCTCGGTGAGCTCCGGCACGGGCCGCCCCGCCGCCTGCTGCGGCTGTGGCGGGACCTGTGGCTGGGGCTGAGCCTGCCCCTGGGCCTGGGCACGCTGCTCCGCCGCACGACGGTCCCACTCGTCCATCAGCCTGCGGTAGGCGGCCTCCTGCTGCTCGACGCTCAGCACGCCGTCGACCGGAGCGTCGTCGAAGAGACCGACCGTGTTCTCGGGATCGGCGGGCTCACCGGGCCTCAGCACATACGCCCGGTCGCTTCCGCTGCCGGCCAGCATTCCGCTCTGCCGCACCTCCGCCCGGGCCCCGTTGACGGCCAGCAGCCAGCCACTGCCCTCCATACGGAGCCGCACGTCCCGAAGCGCCCCGGACAGGTCCCTGCCCCGGGCCAGCGCCGAACCCCACGGCCCGGTCGCCTCGACGCCGTACGGCATGGCCAGCGCGTCGTCGATCCACCACCGCACGGTGCATCGCACCTGCTCCGTGCCGTGCACGGCGGTGGCGTCGTCGCGGCTGCCCAGCAGCCTCTCGCTCATTGCGTCCATCCAGGGGGTAGCAGACTGGTCGGGGGTGCGGCGGGCGGCGGGGAAGCCGAGCCGCCTGCCCCGGCGTGGGGGTTGTAGTGGGGATTGGGCGTGTACTGCGTCGTTCCGTCGGGAAGTTTCTCCCAGGCGCCCTTGATGTTCTCCGTCCGCACGCCGCCCGGGAACGCGATCTCCTTCTCGTTGGCGAAGATGTTGTTCGGGATGGACGCGTTGACGTCGATGCCGCCCGGAGCGTCCACGTCGTACCGGTAGCGCGACCCCCAGCCCAGATCGGGGTCGCGGGTGGTGCCCACGTAGACCGAGTGGTCGTTGTTCCGGACATAGCCGTCGAGATCCGTGTTGTGGTTGTTCCACGGCTTGAAGCCGTCCCGGAAGATCTCGTCCGGCGCCCGGTCGTCGTTGCGCCACAGCGGCTCGTCCGTCGTACGCCACTGTGCGTGGTCCGGGATCTTCGACACGTCGACGGACCGGTCGGCGGCCGCGTGCAGCTTGTCGTGGACCGTGGGCGGGTGACTCGGCGGATCCGGGACCCGCTGGGCCGGAATGTCGTCGAGCCCCTTGCGGGCCGCGTTCTCGAGGGCGGTCTCCGCGCCCTCCTTGAGACCGACCCGGATACCGGTACGGACGGTACCCAGGCCCTTCGTGCCGAGGATCTCGGGAAGCAGCCGCCCGAGGCCCTCGCTCGGGTCCTTCTTGAACGAGTCGATCAGGGCGCCGGGGATGCGCTCCGGGTGCGCCGCCGTGGACACCAGGCCGGCCAGCGTCATGTTGACGTTCTGCATGTACTGCGCCGGGTGCGTGAGGTTGTACGGGTCCATCGGGTTCAGACCCCGGGCGAAGTTGACGATCCCCGCCGCCCCCTTGATCACACCGCCGGCGACGTGCAGGGTCTCGACGTTGAGCGCTCCGTAGGCGTCGATGGCGTTCGACGCGAGACGGTTCGAGGCCGGCGGCTCCTGGGGCGCGTGCGCCAGCGCCGCGCGCACCGCCTTCTCCGCGGCCGACGCGGCCTCGTTGCGCTGGCGCCGGGCCTCCTTGAGCGTCTCCTGCGCCTGCTCCCGCTCCGCCTTGCCCGGATCGCTGAAGGGCTCGGGCCGCGGGCCGGGCTCCCGGCCCTCCTTGACGGCCGCGTTGTAGGTGTCGACCTTGCCGTTGTAGGCGTCGACGGCCTTCTTCGACGTCTCCTCGCCGCGCTTGTACAGGTCGATGGCTTCCTTGGCCTTGCCCTGGGCCCAGACCACCGTCTCCGCGTACCGCGTGAGCGCGCCGCCCGCCGTCTCACAGGCGTCGGCGGCATGCAGCCACTTGGTGGGCTCCATCGCCAGCTTGGCGCGGAAGGCGTTCCCCGACTCGCCCTTCCAGCCGTTCGAGTCGAGCGTGCGCATGCCCTGCCCCACCTGGTCGAACGCCCGGTGGAAGTCCTTGAGATGGGCGGCCACCTCCCGGAGCTTGTCGGGCTTGCCGTGGATCAGCTCGTTGGCCTCCTGGGTCTGGCCGAGCTGCTGCTCGCCGACCGAAGCGCCGAGGCTGGAGGCGGTGTCGTCGCCCCAGTCCGTGACCTTGTCGGCGATGCCCTCGGCGCCGATGCGCTCCAGGCCCTCGCCGATCAGATCGGTGCCCTTGTCGATACCGGTGCCGAGGACCTTCTTGCCGGCCTCCACACCGTCCTCGATCTTCTCGAGACCGCTGTCGAGCAGGTTCTTGCCGCCGCTGACCCATCCGCCGAAGTCCACCATCAGGGCTGCCCGCCCTGCTGCTGCTCGGCGGCCTTGGCCCGCTCCTCGGGCGACGGCCCGAACGTCTCGCGCATCCCGGTGTTCATCTCGTCACGCAGTCCGGCCGCGTCGATGATGCCGTTGGCCGGCGACATGCTGGAGGTGGACACGTCCCAGGCGGTGTCCTTCCACGCCTGCTTGCTGTTCTCCCGGGCAGTGTCGAAGGACTCCTGGCTGTAGTCGGCGTCCCGGATGTGCGTGAAGGTGTTGCTCGACAGCACTTCGCCCCAGCCCTTCTTGGTGATCTCGTCCTCGGTGGCGTACGGGTTGCCCATCGCGGAGTTCGTCAGCACCTTGAAGGAGCCGGAGATGTACTGCTCCTGCTCGTGGAACACACCCGCCGAAAGCCCCGTCAGCTCGGCGAAGAGGGTGCCCTTCTGCACCAGGGAGCGCACACCCCACTCCCATCGCTCGCAGTACGTCTTCATGGCGCCGGTCAGCCCGTCGTGCCCCGTCTCCATGCCCGAGAGCTGGAGATCGGAGAACCCACGACCCATGCTGGCCTCGCCCACCATCCCGAGCTCCTTGAGCTCCGAGAGAGTGCCCGTGATGCCTTTGGTGATCTGGGCGAGCGCCTCCTGCGACGCCGCGAGATCCGGATCCGTCACGGCCTACGGCCCCCCTGTCCGTCCACGTCGACCGCCACCCGGTCGGGCACGATCCCCTGCACCGGCGGGAACACGGCCCCACCGGGACTGCCGGCGTCCAGCGCCACCCCGCAAGGCGAGGCGACGGTGGGCACCACATCGTCCAGCAGCCGGGAGCCCAGCACCCGGCGGTACGTCCACTCCCCGGCCTCCTCGCCGCGCGCCTGCGCGAACCGGGCGAGCGCGGCCTCGTCGGAGAACGCGCAGATCCAGGCGATCCCTCCGAAGTCCGCGGTCCACAGCCCGCCGGCGGTGTCCATCGGCACCAGGACGGCCGAGGAGCGGAAGTGCGCCAGCCGTTCGAGGACGGCCTCGCGGGCCGCCGCGGCCGCGGCGGCGTCGAGGGGTACCTCCCCGCCGGCCCCGTCAGGGGCGGCGCGGTCGTCCGGCGGGGACGTGGGCAGAGGCGCGTTCCCACCGGCTCCGTCAGGGACGGCGGGACCCGGCGCCGGGGCGCCGGGCGCCGGCGCTCCCGGCGAGCCCTTGAGCACCCGCTCGGTGGACTCGCCCCGCACCTGTCCCCACAGCTCGTCGAAACTCATCAGTGCTCCCTAGTGCTGTTCGGGCAGCCACCCCAGCTGCACCAGCGGCGTCCCGCGCTTGCGGGAGACGAAGGTGCCGCGGCCGGGGGGCATCGGACGGGCGCGGACGTTGCCGAGGATGTCGCCCTCGCCGGGGTCGCCGGAGAGGATGACGCCCTGGGCGCCCAGCTCCTTGGCACGCTGCATGAAGGGTTCGTACATCGCCCTCGACGCGCCCGCGGCGCTGCGCGCGACGATGAAGCGGATGCCCACGTCCCGCGCGAACGGCAGGTTCTCCACCAGCACCTGGAGCGGGTTGCCCGAGTTCGTCGCCACCAGCTCGAAGTCGTCCACCAGGACGTACAGCTGCGGTCCCGTCCACCAGCTGCGGTCCCGCAGCTGCTGCGGGGTGATGTCGGGCTTCGGCGCCCGCTTCGTCATCACCGTGTTGATCGCGTCCATGTGCATCTGCATGGCGGACGCCATCGGCGCGTACTCGAGCAGGTGCGAGGGCGCGACCGCCTCCAGCATCGTGCGCCGGTAGTCGCCGACCACGATCCGCGCCTGCTCCGGGGTGTACCGCTCGCACAGCTGCTTGGCGATGAGTCGCAGCAGGCCCGTCTTTCCGGTCTCGCTCTCGCCGAAGATCAGGAAGAACGGGTCCGTCTCGAAGTCGACGAACACCGGCTCCAGGTTCGTCTCGTCGATGCCGATCGCGATGCCGTGCTGCGGGTACTCGAAGCCCTTCGGCAGCTGCTCCGCCGGAAGCCTGCGCGGCAGCAGCCGCACCGCCGGAGCGGGGGCGCCCGCCCAGCTGCTCTTCACGGCCTGCACGAACGCCGCCGTGCCCTCCGACAGGTCCACCGACGAGCTCGACCCGTCGATCCGCGGCAGCGCACCCATGAAGTGCAGCTTCTCCGGCACCTGTCCACGACCCGGCACGCCGGGCGGGACGTTCGCCGCGACCTTGCGGTCGAACTCGGAGTCCATGACATCGCCGAGCCGCAGCTCCAGACGCCCCAGCATCTGGTCCTTCAGCGCGGCCCGTACCTCCATGTACCGGGCCGCGGTGATGACCACGTGGATGCCGTAGCCCAGACCACGCGCCGCGATGTCCGACACGACCGGCTCCAGCCCGTCGTACTCGTTGCGGAAGCCGCCCCAGCCGTCGACGACCAGGAAGACGTCGCCCCAGGCCTCGCCCGGCAGTTCACCCGCGGCGCGCTTGCGCCGGTAGGTGGCGATCGAGTCGATCGAGTTCGAGCGGAAGAACTCCTCGCGCCGGTTCAGCACGCCGAGCACCTCCGCGACCGTACGCCGCACCCGCTCGGGGTCCAGCCGGGACGCGACCCCGCCGACGTGCGGCAGATCGGCCAGCGACACCATGCCGCCACCACCGAAGTCCAGTGCGTAGAACTGCACTTCGGCCGGGGTGTGGGTGAGCGCGAACGACGAGATCAGCGTCCGCATCAGCGTCGACTTGCCGGACTGCGGACCGCCGACCACCATCATGTGGCCCGCCGCACCGGAGAAGTCCCGGTACAGCACCTCGCGCCGCTGCTCGAAGGGCTTGTCGATGAGGCCGAGCGGCACGGTCAGGCCGCCGGGACGGGTGTACTCGGTCGCCGTCAGACCCCGGTCCGCGGTCGGCGCCAGCCCCGGAAGGAGCTGGTCGAGCGACGGAGCCTGGTCCAGCGGCGGCAGCCACACCTGGTGGGCGGGCACGCCCTGCCCCTCCAGCCGGCGCACGATCACGTCGAGGACGGTGTCCGCGAGCGCCTCGTCCTCCTCCTCGCGCTGCGCCGTCAGATACGCCGGGTCGGGCGCCGCGTACACGACCGGCACCGGCGTGGCGGTGAAGAGCGCGGGACGCCGCTCGATGGGCATCTGCCCGGCCGTCAGCCGCGGTCCGCCGGTGCGGTAGGTGCCGGAGACGTACGCCGCCTTGAAGCGGGTCATCTCGTCCGTACCGAACTTCAGATAGCCCGAACCCGGCACCGACGGCAGGTGGTACGCGTCCGGCACACCGATCGCCGTGCGCGACTCGGCCGCCGAGAACGTCCGCAGACCGATCCGGTACGACAGATACGTGTCCAGGCCGCGGAGCTTGCCCTCCTCCAGCCGCTGCGAGGCCAGCAGCAGGTGCACACCCAGGGAGCGGCCGATGCGGCCGATCTGGATGAACATGTCGATGAAGTCCGGCTTCGCCGTCAGCAGCTCGGAGAACTCGTCGATGACCAGGACCAGCGAGGCCAGCGGCTCCAGCGGAGCACCGGCCGCCCGCGCCTTCTCGTAGTCGTGGATGTTGGCGTAGTTGCCCGCCGAACGCAGCAGCTCCTGACGGCGCTGCAGCTCACCGCGGATCGCGTCGCCCATGCGGTCGACGAGCGTCAGGTCGTCGGAGAGGTTGGTGATCACGGCCGCGACGTGCGGCATCTGGGACATGCCCGCGAAGGTCGCACCACCCTTGAAGTCCGCGAGCACGAAGTTCAGCGTCTCCGAGGAGTGCGTCACCGCGAGACCGAGGACGAGCGTGCGCAGCAGCTCCGACTTTCCGGAACCGGTCGCGCCCACGCACAGACCGTGCGGGCCCATGCCCTCCTGCGCGGCCTCCTTGAGGTCCAGCATGACCGGCTGGCCGTCCTCGCCGACACCGATCGGCACGCGCAGCCGCTCCGCCACCGACCGGGGCCGCCAGGTCCGCGCCACGTCCACGGAGGCGGCGTCGCCCAGGTTCAGCAGATCCGTGAAGTCCAGGTTGGCGAGCAGCGGTTCGTCGTCGTCCCCGCCGCCCATCCGCAGCGGCGCGAGCTGCCGCGCCAGCGCCTCGGCGGCCGGCAGCGAGATCCCGTCCGGCGCACCTTCGTACGCGAAACCGCCGCCCGACTCCAGGCGCAGCCGCCCCGGCCGTACGACCACGGAGAGACCACCGCGCAGCTCGTCGAGCTCACCCGAGACCACCTCGACGATGGTCACGCCCTGCAGACCCTCGGGCGCCGCGAACAGCGAGTCCGGCGGTACCATCCCGCCGTCGAGGACCACCACGACATGCGGCTGGTCCATGACCGGCTGGTTGTCGCGGCTGAACCGCGGCCGGCCGTCGAGCCGCGAACGGATCATCGACTCCAGCTCGCCGAGGTCGTCGCCGAACAGCCGCTTGCTGCCCGCCCCGTCGACCTGCCCCGCCACCTGCGTGTGCGGCAGCCACTTCGTCCAGTCCCAGCGCTCCTGCGCGCCCCGGGCCGCGACCACGGCCAGCAACAGATCGTCGGGGGAGTGCAGCGTCACCAGCTGGGAGACCATGCCGCGCGCCGCGGCCTGCGCCGCCTCCGGCTCCCCGGAGACCGTGACGTGGTAGAAGGCGCGCATCGAGACCGCCATCGGCAGCCCGTCCAGCGAACCGTGCACGGCGAGGAACTGCTGCATCGCACCGGCGCACAGCGGCTCCAGCTCGTCCACCGGAGCCGTGTCCGGCGCGACCAGAGGCGTCGCCAACTGCTGGGAGCCGAGCCCGAGGCGTACCTGCCCGAAGTCCTTGTCGCCCACGCGGCGTTCCCACACGCGCGAGCCCTCGGCCACCACCGACCACAACTGCTCGGGGGCGGGGTGCAGATAAAGCTGCGCGTCGCGCTGCTTGCGCGCGGTGCGCCGGACCGAACGCCGGGTCTGCGCGAGGTATTTGAGGTAGTCGCGCCGGACATCGGCAATTTGCCCCTGCGTACCCTTCCGGAACCGCACGAGCTGCGCGATGACCATCGCGACGGTCGAGACGAGCATCAGGATGCCCATGATGCGCATGAACGGATGCGCCCCAGGCATGAAGAAGAACACGACGGAGGAGCCCATGCCGAGCATCGGCAGGAGCTGCATCAACATGCCTTCCTGCTGCCCGCGCGGCAGTTCGGGCGGGGACTCCAGGACCAGTTCCTCACTGGGCACTTCCGGAGGAAGCGACCTCGGCGGGCGCTTGACGACGATCTGGCTCACCGGCGCATCAATCCCTCGTTACGGGCGGACTTCGTGCGGGAGTTCCGCACCGGCGCCCCCGTGAGCGACGGCCTCCCCCATGAGACGGCGATCCTACTTGCAGCCACCTGTGCCCGTCCCCGGTAGGGTGGCGCGCGCACTGTGCGCAACCGCGAATCAGGGGGTCCAGACACGTGAGTACGACCGCAGCGACCGGCTTCTGCCGCGTCACCGTCGTGGCGCCGGACAGTCGTATCGACGTCGCGCTCCCGGAGGACATCGCCGTCGCCGACGTCTATCCGGAGATCCTGCGGCTCACCGGCCAGACCCAGTCCGCCGGCACTCCGACCGGCTACCACCTCGTCCGGCGCGACGGCTCGGTCCTGGACGGGGCACGCACCCTCTCCGCCCAGCAGGTCCTCGACGGCGAGGTCCTCTCGCTGCGCCCGTTCGCGCAGTCGCTGCCGCCCGCCGTCTTCGACGACGTCTCCGACGCCGTCGCCTCCGCCGTCACCCGCGACCGGCACCTGTGGAGCGACGACCTGCTGCGCGGTGCCGGACTCGTCGGCGGAGTGCTGCTGCTGGTCCTCATGGGCTTCGTGCTCTGGTTCGCCGATCCCGTACGCCACGACATGCACAGCCTCCCCGGCGTCGTCGCCGGCGCGGCGGGTGTCCTGCTGACCGCCTTCGCCGGCGTGCGGGCCCGGGTCTACGGCGACCGCGCCACCGCCGTCGCCCTCGGCCTCGGCGCCCTCCCGCTGCTGCTCATCGCCGGCTCCGGCATCGTCGGACCCGACGCCGGCCACGGCCCCGGGCAGCTGCAGTTCCTGCTCGGCTGCGTGACCGTCCTGGTCGCCTCCGTCACCCTGGTCGCGCTCACCCCCAGCGGCGACGCGCCCTTCGTCGCGGCGACCTTCCTGGCCACCGTGGGCACCCTCGCCACCTTCCTGGCGATCCTCTCCGAGTCCTCGGCCACCGAGACCGCCGCGGTCTGCGCCCCGGTCGCCGTCGGCCTGGTCGCCTTCCTGCCCGGCCTCTCCGCCCGCTTCGCCCGGCTGCCCATCGGATACGCCTCCCCGCGCAGCGCCACCGACGACGAGTTCGCCGACCCGAACCAGACTCCCGACGAGGCCCAGCCCGTCGACGGCGAGCGCATCGCCCTCCAGGCCCGGCGCGGCCACGAGATGCTCCTCGGCCTCGTCGGCGGCTGCGCCGCCGTCGTCGTCGGCTCCGCCGCCGTCCTCGGCTTCGCCGGAAACGTCTGGGGCCAGCTCCTCGCCCTCGCCTCCGGCCTCGCGATGCTGCTGCGCGCCCGGCTCTTCCGCTACACCTCGCAGGTCGCCTGCGTCCTGGTCGCGGGCATCGCCGCGATCGCCCTGCTGATCCTCGGCCTCTCCCTGAACCCGCCGGCCGACCTGGTCAAGGAACTGCTGATCTACGGGGACCGCGGCGGCCTGGACATCCGTACGATCTGGCTCACCGCCGCCGTCGCCGCGGGCGCCTCCCTGGTCACCGCCATCGGCCTGATCATCCCGCGGAAGGGCCTCTCGCCCTTCTGGGGGCGCCTGCTCGACCTGGCCGAGGGCTTCGTCCTGCTCTCCCTCGTCCCGCTCTGCCTGGGGGTCCTGGACGTCTTCATGGCGGCCCGCTCCCTCACCAGTAAGTAAGGGGCACTCCGGACAGCTGGTACGCTGTGTGACGGCCGTCTGTGTACGCGCTCCCGGATCTCTCTGGAAGCAGCGCTCATCGGTCCTTCGCCTCCGAGTCACGGAAGCTCCCCTGAGAACGAGACCAGGGGCACTCGTGGGCGCATCGAACACCAAGAGGAGTACCGAGTGTCTCTCGACGCCGCTACGAAGAAGCAGATTTTCGCCGAGTTCGGCCAGAAGGAGGGCGACACCGGCTCCCCCGAGGTTCAGGTCGCGATGCTCTCCCGCCGCATCTCGGACCTCACCGAGCACCTCAAGCAGCACAAGCACGACCACCACTCCCGTCGTGGTCTGCTGATCCTGGTCGGCCAGCGTCGCCGCCTGCTGCAGTACCTGGCCAAGAAGGACATCCAGCGCTTCCGTGCCCTGGTCGACCGCCTCGGCATCCGCCGCGGTGCGGCCGGCGGCGCCAAGTAAGGACGCCGTGAAGGGAGCGGTTCCCACGTTTAGGGGGCCGCTCCCTTTGCTGTACGTGCGCGATGTACCGACCGGCACTTAGTCTGGTCGGACAACGCCACATAACGAGCGAGAGGCCGCCGGCACGCCGCCGGTCCTCGGTAGTGGCCCCCGGACCCCTCAATCCCCGGGTGCTTCGATCGAAGACCGGCCCGCACCCGAAGGCGCGCTTCTCCTCCACCACCGTCCCCGGCCACACGGGCCGACGGACGAAAAGACGAACACGTAGGAGAAACCGCTAGTGGAGAACGAGACCCACTACGCCGAGGCCGTCATCGACAACGGCACCTTCGGCACCCGCACCATCCGCTTCGAGACGGGCCGCCTGGCCAAGCAGGCCGCCGGCTCCGCCGTCGCGTACCTGGACGACGACACGATGGTCCTTTCGGCCACCACCGCGTCCAAGAAGCCCAAGGACCAGCTCGACTTCTTCCCCCTGACGGTGGACGTCGAGGAGCGGATGTACGCGGCCGGCAAGATCCCCGGCTCTTTCTTCCGCCGGGAAGGCCGCCCCTCCGAGGACGCGATCCTCACCTGTCGCCTGATCGACCGCCCGCTGCGCCCCTCCTTCAAGAAGGGCCTGCGCAACGAGATCCAGATCGTCGAGACGATCATGGCGCTCAACCCCGACCACCTCTACGACGTGGTCGCCATCAACGCCGCCTCCTGCTCCACGCAGCTGGCCGGCCTGCCCTTCTCCGGCCCGATCGGCGGCACCCGTGTCGCGCTGATCAAGGGCCAGTGGGTCGCGTTCCCGACGCACACCGAGCTCGAGGACGCCGTCTTCGACATGGTCGTCGCCGGTCGCGTCCTGGAGGACGGCGACGTCGCGATCATGATGGTCGAGGCCGAGGCCACCGAGAAGACGATCGAGCTCGTCAAGGGCGGCGCCGAGGCGCCGACCGAGGAGGTCGTCGCCGCCGGTCTCGAGGCCGCGAAGCCCTTCATCAAGGTCCTCTGCAAGGCCCAGTCGGACCTCGCCGCCAAGGCTGCCAAGCCCACCGGCGAGTTCCCGGTCTTCCTCGACTACCAGGACGACGTCCTGGAGGCGCTCACCGCCGCGGTCAAGAGCGAGCTCGCCCAGGCGCTCACCATCGCCGGCAAGCAGGAGCGCGAGGCCGAGCTCGACCGCGTCAAGGAGCTCGCCGCCGAGAAGCTCCTCCCGGCCTTCGAGGGCCGCGAGAAGGAGATCTCCGGTGCCTACCGCGCGCTGACCAAGAAGCTGGTCCGCGAGCGGATCATCAAGGACAAGGTCCGCATCGACGGCCGCGGCATCACGGACATCCGTACGCTCGCCGCCGAGGTCGAGGCCATCCCGCGCGTGCACGGCTCGGCGCTCTTCGAGCGTGGCGAGACCCAGATCCTGGGCGTCACCACCCTCAACATGCTCCGCATGGAGCAGCAGCTGGACACCCTCTCCCCGGTGACCCGCAAGCGCTACATGCACAACTACAACTTCCCGCCGTACTCCGTCGGTGAGACCGGCCGCGTGGGCTCGCCCAAGCGCCGCGAGATCGGCCACGGCGCGCTCGCCGAGCGCGCCATCGTGCCGGTGCTGCCGACGCGCGAGGAGTTCCCCTACGCGATCCGCCAGGTGTCCGAGGCCCTCGGCTCCAACGGCTCGACGTCCATGGGCTCGGTCTGCGCCTCCACCATGTCGCTGCTGAACGCCGGTGTGCCGCTGAAGGCCCCCGTCGCCGGTATCGCCATGGGTCTGATCTCCGAGGAGATCGACGGCAAGACCCACTACGTCGCCCTCACCGACATCCTCGGTGCGGAGGACGCCTTCGGCGACATGGACTTCAAGGTCGCCGGTACGAAGACCTTCGTCACCGCGCTCCAGCTCGACACCAAGCTCGACGGCATCCCCGCCTCGGTCCTGGCCGCCGCGCTGAAGCAGGCCCGTGACGCGCGTCTGCACATCCTCGACGTGATGAACGAGGCGATCGACGTTCCGGACGAGATGTCCCCGAACGCGCCGCGCATCATCACGGTCAAGATCCCGGTGGACAAGATCGGTGAGGTCATCGGCCCCAAGGGCAAGATGATCAACCAGATCCAGGAGGACACCGGCGCCGACATCACGATCGAGGACGACGGCACCATCTACATCGGTGCCGCCCAGGGCTCGCAGGCCGAGGCCGCCCGCGCCACGATCAACGGCATCGCCAACCCGACCATGCCGGAGGTCGGCGAGCGCTACCTGGGTACGGTCGTCAAGACCACCACCTTCGGTGCGTTCGTCTCCCTGATGCCCGGCAAGGACGGTCTGCTGCACATCTCGCAGATCCGCAAGCTCGCCGGTGGCAAGCGCGTGGAGAACGTCGAGGACGTGCTCGCGGTCGGCGCCAAGGTCCAGGTCGAGATCGCCGAGATCGACCAGCGCGGCAAGCTCTCCCTCGTCCCCGTCATGGCGGACGAAGAGAACGCCGCCGAGGACAAGAAGGACGACACCGACCAGTGACGTCCCGTAGTTCCCGTGTGACGGCCCGCCCCTCTTCGG
>NZ_JBHTTQ010000016.1:40647-109900 GCF_042794475.1 Streptomyces sp. NPDC056527 | reverse complement strand
GACGATGTCTCCGGGCCCTTCCTCGTACATGTACCGCTACGGCAGCTGAGCCGCCTGCGCCTGCCGCGCCTCGCGGCTCTCGCGGCGGTTGCCACGGAAGGTGTTCACCCGACGGGCCGTCGCGAAGAGGGGGATCACGGCGCCCATCACCACCTGCAGGGCACAACCGGCCTGCAGCAGGAACTGTCCGCCCGGCGCGTCGAACGCCCACGCGGCCAGCATCCCCATGGCTCCGACGATCCAGGCGAGCATCGCCACCGCGAGGACACCCCGCGGCTTGGGGTACTCGACCCGGCTCACCATCAGCCAGGCGACGCCGATGATGGCGAGCAGCGTCGGGATGAACGGCAGCTCCAGGAGCACGATCGAGACCACCGTCAGCGCGCCGAAGGGGCTCGGCATGCCCTGGAACATGCCGTCCTTCAGAGTCACGCAGGAGAATCTCGCCAGCCGCAGCACCACCGCGAGCAGCACCACGATCGCGGCCACCGCCGAGACCTTCTGCTGCGCGCCGGGCGTGACCATCCCGTACACGAGTACGAAGTAGGCCGGGGCCAGACCGAAGCTGATCAGGTCCGAGAGGTTGTCCAGCTCGGCGCCCATCGGGGACGAGCGCAGCTTGCGCGCCACGATGCCGTCGAACAGGTCGAAGATCGCCGCGGCCAGCATCAGGATCACGGCCGTGGCGGCGCTGTTGCGCGCCATGCCGGTCTCGGTGCTGCCCGTGAGGTGCGGGATGAGGATGCCCGTGGTGGTGAAGTACACCGCCATGAATCCACACGTGGCGTTACCGAGCGTGAGGGCGTCCGCTATGGACAGCCTCAACGACAGAGGCATCTCCTCGGCCTCTTCGGCCTCCTCCGCGTCGCCGTCGGCGACCCAGTCGGCGGCCCGGGTGTCGGGATCAATCACGGTCAATGCGAGTCACCCCCGCGGTCGTGGTCTGACCGACCTCGACGGCGACGTCGACACCTTCCGGAAGGTAGATGTCAACGCGCGACCCGAAGCGGATCAGACCGATGCGCTCACCCTGCTCGACCTTCGTCCCCTGCGGGATGTACGGCACGATGCGGCGGGCCACGGCCCCCGCGATCTGCACCATCTCGATGTCACCGAGCTCGGTGTCGAAGTGCCAGACAACGCGCTCGTTGTTCTCGCTCTCCTTGTTGAACGCCGGCACGAACCCACCGGGTACGTGCTCCACGGACGTCACCGTGCCGGCGAGCGGCGCGCGGTTGACGTGGACGTTCAGCGGGCTCATGAAGATGGCGACCCGGGTCCGCCCGTCCTTCCACGGCATGATGCTCTGCACCACACCGTCGGCGGGGGAGATGACCCGGCCCTGAGCGATCTCACGCTCGGGGTCGCGGAAGAACCACAGCATGCCCGCCGCCAGGGCGGTGGTGGGCACGGCGATGGCCGCGGCACGCCGAGACTTGCGCGCACGCACGAGGCTCAGCGCCGCGGTGGCGACGGTCGGCAGAAGCCACGGCGATGCTCCGCGTGCGATGCGTACGCCCTTGGGGGTGTCGCGGTGTGCAGAGGTTTGGCTGTGGGGCATGGATGACCTTCGTAGCGGATGATGCCGCACTGGCAACGGGGGACGGCGGCTTTCGGGCGATGCTATCGGTTGCGGGCCGCAACTGGGCAAGCCAGAAGCCGAGTCGGCGGCCGGAAGACGATGACAGGGTGTGATCTTCTTCGCGGCCAAACCGACCCAAATGCGACAATCAGCCCTGGAATCGGTACTCCTCGAGCAGCCTGCGCCCAATGATCATTTTCTGGATCTCGGCGGTACCCTCGCCGATGAGCAGCATCGGAGCCTCGCGGTAGAGGCGCTCGATCTCGTACTCCTTCGAGAACCCGTATCCACCGTGGATACGGAAGGCGTCCTCGACGACTTCCTTGCAGTATTCGGAGGCGAGGTACTTCGCCATCCCCGCTTCGAGGTCGTTTCGTTCCCCGGAGTCCTTTTTGCGTGCTGCATTCACCATCATGGCATGAGCGGCCTCGACCTTGGTAGCCATCTCGGCGAGCTTGAACTGAATCGCCTGGTGCTGGGCGATCGCCTTGCCGAAAGTGTGACGTTGCTGGGCATACGAGACACCCAGCTCGAAGGCACGCTGCGCGACACCACAGCCACGGGCCGCGACGTTGACGCGGCCGACCTCCACGCCGTCCATCATTTGGTAAAACCCTCGGCCGGTGGTGCCGCCGAGTACCCGATTGGCCGGAATGCGCAGTCCGTCCATGATGAGTTCGGTGGTGTCGACACCCTTGTAACCCATCTTGTCGATCTTCCCGGGGATCGTGAGGCCCGGACGGACCTCTCCGAAGCCGGGCTCCTTCTCGACGAGGAAGGTCGTCATCGACTTGTGGGGCGCCGTGCCCTCGGGGTGTCCTTCGTCACTTCGGACGAGAACGGCGACCAGCGTTGACGTTCCGCCGTTCGTCAGCCACATCTTCTGGCCGTTGAGGACGTACTCGTCGCCGTCCTTGACCGCCTTGGACGTGATCGCCGACACGTCCGAGCCGAGGCCCGGCTCCGACATCGAGAAGGCGCCACGCGTCTCGCCGGCCGCCATCCGCGGAAGGAAGTAGTCCTTCTGCTCCTGGGTGCCGTGCTGCTTCAGCATGTACGCGACGATGAAGTGCGTGTTGATGATGCCGGAGACCGACATCCAGCCACGGGCGATCTCCTCCACGCACAGCGCGTAGGTGAGCAGCGACTCACCCAGACCCCCGTACTCCTCGGGGATCATCAGACCGAAGAGGCCGAGCTCCTTGAGCCCGTCGACGATCTGCTGGGGGTACTCGTCGCGGTGCTCCAGCTCGGTGGCGACCGGGATGATCTCCTTGTCGACGAACTCCCGGACGGTCTTGAGGATCTCCTGCTGGACGTCCGTGAGCCCGGCGGTCTGGGCGAGTCGGGCCATGGCTACTTCTCCGTCTTCTTGGCGGGCTCGATCAGCTCGGGGCGGCCGGGCTGCTCGCCGCCGCGCTCCTTGATGTACGTCTCGGTGGGGACCATCACCTTGCGGCGGAAGACGCACACGAGGGTGCCGTCCTGCTTGTAGCCCTTGGTCTCGACGTAGACGATGCCGCGGTCGTTCTTCGACTTCGACGGGGTCTTGTCGAGGACCGTGGTCTCGCCGTAGATCGTGTCGCCGTGGAAGGTCGGCGCGACGTGACGCAGCGACTCGATCTCCAGGTTGGCGATCGCCTTGCCCGAGACGTCCGGCACGGACATGCCGAGCAGCAGCGAGTAGATGTAGTTGCCGACGACGACGTTCTTCTTGAAGTCCGTCGTGTTCTCCGCGTAATTCACATCCATGTGAAGCGGGTGGTGGTTCATCGTCAGCAGACAGAAGAGGTGGTCGTCGTACTCGGTGACCGTCTTTCCGGGCCAGTGCTTGTAGACGGCGCCGATCTCGAACTCTTCGTAGGTGCGGCCGAACTGCATCGGACTCAGGCCTCCGGGATCTCGAACTTGGTGGTGCGCTCCATGCCGGCCGCGCGGCCCTTGCCGGAGATGACCAGGGCCATCTTGCGGGAGGCCTCGTCGATCATCTCGTCGCCGAGCATGGCCGAGCCCTTCTTGCCGCCGGCCTCGGACGTGTAGTAGTCGTACGCGTCCAGGATCAGCTCGGCGTGGTCGAAGTCCTCCTGCGAGGGGGAGAAGATCTCGTTCGCGGCGGCGACCTGGTCCGGGTGGAGCACCCACTTGCCGTCGAAGCCCAGGGCCGCGGCACGGCGGGCGACCGCCCGGTAGCCCTCGGGGTTGCGGATCTGCAGGTAGGGGCCGTCGATCGCCTGGAGGTTGTTGGCGCGGGCGGCCATCAGGATCTTCATCAGGATGTAGTGGTAGGCGTCGGCGTCGTAGCCGGGCGGCTGCTCGCCGACGACCAGGGACTTCATGTTGATGGAGGCCATGAAGTCGGCCGGGCCGAAGATGATCGTCTCGACGCGCTGCGAGGCGGTCGCGATCGCGTTGACGTTGTTGAGGCCCTGGGCGTTCTCGATCTGCGCCTCGATGCCGATCTTGCCGACCTCGAAGCCCATGGTCTTCTCGATCTGCGTCAGCAGCAGGTCGAGCGCCACGATCTGCTGGGCGTCCTGGACCTTCGGCAGCATGATGCAGTCGAGGTTCTGGCCGGCGCCCTCGACGACGGTCACGACGTCACGGTACGTCCAGTGGGTCGTCCAGTCGTTGACCCGCACCACGCGCGTCTTGCCGGTCCAGTCGCCCTCGTTCAGGAACTTGACGATGGTGTGGCGGGCCTCGGGCTTCGCGAGCGGCGCGCAGGCGTCCTCCAGGTCCAGGAAGACCTGGTCGGCGGCGAGCCCCTGGGCCTTCTCCAGGAAGCGGGGGTTGGAGCCGGGGACCGCCAGGCACGAGCGACGCGGGCGGAGTCGGTTCACGGGGCTGGTCATGCGGGGACCTCCAGGGGGTCGAGCTTGTTCGCTTTCCGGATCTCGTCGACGATACGGCCGATGATCTCCGTGATACCGAAGTCCTTCGGTGTGAAGACGGCGGCCACACCCGCGCGCTTCAGTTCTGCGGCGTCGGCGTTCGGGATGATCCCGCCGACGATGACCGGGACGTCGTTCGCCCCCGCCTCACGGAGGCGGTCGAGGACGTCCGGGACCAGCTCGGCATGCGAGCCGGAGAGGATCGACAGACCCACGCAGTGCACGTCCTCGGCGAGGGCCGCGTTGACGATCTGCTCGGGCGTCAGCCGGATCCCCTGGTAGACCACCTCGAAACCGGCGTCACGCGCGCGTACGGCGATCTGCTCGGCCCCGTTGGAGTGCCCGTCCAGGCCGGGCTTGCCGACCAGGAGCCGCAGCCGTCCCGCGCCCAGCTCCGTGGCCGTCCGCGCCACCTTCTCCCGTACGAGAGCCAGCGGGGTGCCCGCCTCGGCCGTCACCGCGACGGGTGCGGAGGAGACGCCCGTGGGGGCGCGGAACTCGCCGAAGACGTCCCGCAGCGCCCAGGACCACTCGCCGGTCGTGACGCCCGCACGCGCGCACTCCAGAGTGGCGGCGAAGAGGTTGCCCTCACCGGCGGCCGTCGCCTTGAGCGCCGCCAGGGACTCCTGGGCCCGGTTCTCGTCACGGTTGTCGCGCCACTCGTGGAGCTTCGCGACGACCTTGGCCTCGTTGGCCGGGTCGACCGTCATGATCGCCGTGTCGAGATCCGAGGTGAGGGGGTTCTCCTCGGTCGACTGGAAGATGTTGACGCCGACGATCTTCTCGTCGCCGGCCTCGATCCGGGCGCGCCGCTCGGCGTGCGAGGAGACCAGCTGGGACTTGAGGTAGCCGGACTCGACGGCGGCCATCGCGCCGCCCATCGCCTGGATCCGGTCGATCTCGGCCAGGCACTCCTCGACGAGCGAGTCGACCTTGGCCTCGATCACGTGCGACCCGGCGAAGATGTCCTCGTACTCCAGCAGGTCGGACTCGTGGGCGAGCACCTGCTGGATACGGAGCGACCACTGCTGGTCCCAGGGACGGGGCAGGCCGAGCGCCTCGTTCCACGCGGGCAGCTGGACGGCACGCGCGCGTGCGTCCTTCGAGAGCGTCACGGCCAGCATCTCGAGCACGATCCGCTGGACGTTGTTCTCCGGCTGGGCCTCGGTCAGACCGAGCGAGTTGACCTGCACGCCGTAGCGGAACCGGCGCTGCTTGTCGTTCTCGATGCCGTACCGCTCGCGGGTGACCTTGTCCCAGATGCGGCCGAAGGCGCGCATCTTGCACATCTCCTCGATGAAGCGGACGCCCGCGTTCACGAAGAACGAGATACGGGCGACCACCTCGCCGAAGCGGTCCGCGGGGACCTGGCCGGAGTCCCGGACGGCGTCGAGCACCGCGATCGCGGTGGACATCGCGTACGAGATCTCCTGGACCGGAGTGGCCCCCGCCTCCTGCAGGTGGTAGCTGCAGATGTTGATCGGGTTCCACTTCGGGATGTTGTTCACCGTGTAGGTGATCATGTCCGTCGTGAGGCGCAGCGACGGGCCGGGCGGGAAGACGTGCGTCCCGCGCGACAGGTACTCCTTCACGATGTCGTTCTGGGTGGTGCCCTGGAGCCTGGTGACGTCCGCGCCCTGCTCCTCCGCGACCACCTGGTAGAGCGCCAGGAGCCACATCGCCGTGGCGTTGATGGTCATCGAGGTGTTCATCTGCTCCAGGGGGATGTCCTGGAACAGCCGGCGCATGTCACCGAGGTGCGAGACCGGGACCCCGACCCGACCGACCTCGCCGCGGGCGAGGATGTGGTCGGGGTCGTAGCCGGTCTGCGTCGGCAGGTCGAACGCGACCGAGAGGCCGGTCTGACCCTTGGCGAGGTTGCGCCGGTACAGCTCGTTGGACGCCTCGGCGGTCGAGTGACCGGCGTACGTCCGCATGAGCCACGGCCGGTCCTTCTGACGCTCAGTCATGTACGGTCCCGGGATCAGATGTTACGGAAGCGGTTGATGGCGTCGATGTGCTTCGCGCGCATCTCCGGATCGCGCACGCCCAGGCCCTCCTGCGGGGCGAGGGCGAGAACGCCGACCTTGCCCTGGTGCAGGTTGCGGTGGACGTCGTAGGCGGCCTGCCCGGTCTCCTCCAGGGAGTAGACCTTGGAGAGCGTCGGGTGGATCTTGCCCTTGGCGATCAGGCGGTTGGCCTCCCACGCCTCGCGGTAGTTGGCGAAGTGCGAGCCGATGATCCGCTTCAGCGACATCCACAGGTAGCGGTTGTCGTACTGGTGCATGTACCCCGAGGTCGAGGCGCAGGTGGTGATGGTGCCGCCCTTGCGGGTGACGTAGACGGAGGCGCCGAAGGTCTCGCGGCCCGGGTGCTCGAAGACGATGTCGATGTCCTCGCCGCCGGTCAGCTCACGGATCTTGGAGCCGAAGCGCTTCCACTCGCGCGGGTCCTGGGTGTTCTCGTCCTTCCAGAACTTGTAGCCCTCGGCGTTGCGGTCGATGACCGCATCCGCGCCCATGGCCCGGCAGATGTCGGCCTTCTCGGGGGAGGAGACGACACAGATCGGGTTGGCGCCGCCGGCCAGTGCGAACTGGGTGGCGTACGAGCCGAGTCCGCCGCTGGCGCCCCAGATCAGGACGTTGTCGCCCTGCTTCATGCCGGCGCCGTTGCGGGAGACCAGCTGGCGGTACGCGGTGGAGTTCACCAGACCGGGGGAGGCGGCCTCCTCCCAGCTCAGGTGGTCCGGCTTCGGCATCAGCTGGTTGGACTTGACGAGGGCGATCTCCGCCAGCCCGCCGAAGTTGGTCTCGAAGCCCCAGATGCGCTGCTCGGGGTCGAGCATCGTGTCGTTGTGGCCGTCCGAGGACTCCAGCTCGACCGAGAGGCAGTGGGCGACGACCTCGTCACCGGGGTTCCAGGCGTTGACGCCGGGGCCGGTGCGCAGCACGACGCCCGCGAGGTCGGAGCCGATGATGTGGTACGGCAGGTCGTGGCGCTTGGTGAGCTCCGACAGGCGTCCGTAGCGCTCCAGGAAGCTGAACGTGGAGACCGGCTCGAAGATCGAGGTCCAGACCGAGTTGTAGTTCACGGAGCTGGCCATGACGGCGACCAGGGCCTCACCCGGGCCGAGCTCGGGGAGCGCCACGTCGTCGAGGTGGAGCGACTTGCGCGGGTCCTTGTCGCGGCTCTCGAGGCCGGCGAACATCTCGGCCTCGTCCTTGTGGACGGTCACGGCGCGGTACGACTCGGGGAGCTTGATGTTGGCGAAGTCCGAGGACGTGGAGTCCGGGGACTGGATCGCGTCCAGGATGTCCTTCACGGGGTGCCTCCGGCGGTGCGGCGTCTGAGGGAGACGCGCTGAGGGTTACGTCTTGGAGTGCTGCTGTGGAGGTGTGCCGTCGGTTCGGCGGGGGTGGTGCGGTGGCTGCGCCGGGTAGGGCGCTGAGGGTTGCCTGTGACGCAGGCGTCCGGGCGCACAATCGCTTGTGGGGACAGCCGACGCACGAGCTGATCTCTGCGCGCCGGCCGCCCGGACAACTTCAACTTATGGCACCGCGTGTCACCTGACAAGGCACTGGGTGCCAACAATTTCACTCAGATGCAATCCCCCCGTCACACATGAGCGATGATCGATCGATCGGGGGGTCGAAAACGGACGAAGGCCGCCCCGGGAAAGGGGCGGCCTTCGTCGTGGCGCGGGGGTCGGTGCGTCGTCAGTTCTTCCTCAGCGCCTGCTGGATCGTGCGCATGACCTCGTCCAGCGGGGCGTCCGTACGGGCCACGGCGACCACCACGTCCCCCTCCGTGGAGGCCACGGCCGCGGGGGCCGCGGGGCCCGTGGTCGCCGGCTGCGCCTGCGGGGCCGCGGCCGGTCGGGCGCCTATGCCGGTGCCGAAGGTCTCCCGCACGATCGCGAAGGCGTGGTCCAGCTGGGCCTCCACGTCGCCCTGGCCCCCCGCACGCAGCCAGCGGCGCAGCACGTGGTTGTGGGCGGTGACGACCGCGGAGGCGGCCACCTCGGCCAGCAGCGGGTCGTCGTTGCCGTCGTGGTGGTCGCGCTCGTCGAAATGGCCCAGGAGATAGCGGGTGAACAGCCGCTCGTAGCGGGCCACCGAGGCGATCTCGCGCTCCCGCAGGGTCGGTACCTCGCGGGTGAGCCGGTAGCGCTCCACGGAGACCGCAGGGGACCCCGCGTACATCTTCATGACTTCCTTGATGCCCCGGCAGACCGTGTCCAGCGGGTGCTCGTGGGGCGGCGCGGCGTTCAGCACCGCCTCCGCCCGCACCAGGGTGTCGTCGTGGTCGGGGAAGATCGCCTCTTCCTTGGAGCGGAAGTGGCGGAAGAAGGTCCGGCGCGCGACCCCGGCCTGGGCGGCGATCTCGTCGACCGTCGTGGCCTCGTACCCCTTGGTGGCGAAGAGCTCCATGGCCGCCGCGGCCAGCTCGCGGCGCATCTTCAGCCGCTGCGCGGCCGCGCGGGTGCCCGCCGGGCTCTCCTGCGTGTCGGAGGAGGACGGGGACGTGGACGTGGCACGGGGTGACTTCGCGGCCTTGGACATGTCCTGAACGTACTGCATCAGCGCGGGAGTGTGCCCAGGTGGGGGAGGGTCGCCCGGGGCGCCGGAGGCGACCCCGGGACTCAGCAACCCTCCCCAGCCCGCGTAGGGCTCAGCGTCGGGCATATTCGCGGAAGCCGCGCCCCGTCTTGCGGCCCAGGCAGCCGGCCGCCACCAGGTGCTCCAGGAGCGGCGCCGGGGCCAGGCCCGGGTCGCGGAACTCGCGGTGCAGAACCTGCTCGATGGCGAGGGAGACATCGAGGCCGACGACGTCGAGCAGCTCGAACGGACCCATCGGGTAGCCGCCGCCCAGCTTCATGGCGGCGTCGATGTCGTCCAGCGTCGCGTAGTGCTCCTGGACCATCTTGATCGCGTTGTTCAGGTACGGGAAGAGCAGCGCGTTCACGATGAATCCGGCGCGGTCGCCGCAGTCCACCGGGTGCTTCCTGATCTTCGCCGTGACCTCGCGGACCGTGGCGTGGACGTCGTCGGCGGTCAGGACCGTACGGACGATCTCCACCAGCTTCATGGCCGGCGCCGGGTTGAAGAAGTGCATCCCGATGACGTCCTGCGGGCGCGAGGTGGCGCGGGCACAGGCGACGACCGGCAGCGAGGAGGTCGTGGTGGCCAGCACCGCGCCCGGCTTGCAGATCTTGTCGAGCCGCCCGAACAGCTCCTGCTTGATCGCCAGGTCCTCGGCGACCGCCTCCACGGCCAGGTCGACCTCGGCGAAGGCGTCGAGCGAACCGGCCGCGGTGATCAGGGCCAGCGTCTCGTCCCTGGCCTCGCCGGTCATCCGGCCCTTGTCGACCGAACGGGCGAGGGACTTCGCGATCCGGGCCTTGGCGGTGTCGGCCTTCTCCTGGGAGCGGGCGGCCAGCACGACCGTGTAACCGGCCTTGGCGAAGACCTCGGCGATACCGGAGGCCATCGTGCCGGAGCCGGCGACGCCCACCGAGCGGACCTCGCGGCCCTCGGCGGTGGCGGCGCTCTCCAGCGGGGTGAGCGCGTCGCGGACCACGGTGGCCGAGCCCGGGGCGTCGTACGTGTAGAACCCGCGGCCCGACTTGCGGCCCGTCAGGCCGGCCTCGCTGAGCTGCTTGAGGATCGGGGCGGGGGCGTGCAGCCGGTCCCGCGACTCGCTGTACATCGCCTCCAGGACCGTACGGGCGGTGTCGACGCCGATCAGGTCGAGCAGCGCCAGCGGGCCCATCGGCAGACCGCAGCCGAGCTTCATGGCGGCGTCGATGTCCTCGCGGGAGGCGTACTTGGCCTCGTACATCGCGGCGGCCTGGTTGAGGTAGCCGAAGAGCAGCCCGTCGGCGACGAAGCCGGGACGGTCGCCGACGGCGACCGGCTCCTTGCCGAGGTCGTGCGCGAGGGCGGTGACGGCCTCGACGGCCTGCGGGGCGGTGAGGACGGAGGAGACGATCTCCACCAGCTTCATCGCCTGGACCGGGGTGAAGAAGTGCAGACCGAGGACGCGCTCGGGGTGCGCCGAGTCGGCGGCCAGCCGGGTCACGGAGAGCGCGTTGGTGCCGGTGGCGATGATGGCGTCGGGCCGGACGATGGCGTCCAGGGCGCGGAAGACCTCCTGCTTGGCCTCGTACGACTCGGGGACGACCTCGATCACGAGGTCGGCGTCCGCCGCGGCCTGGAGGTCGGAGAAGGTGCGGAAGCGGGCGAGGACGTCCTGCCGCTCCTCCTCCGTGATCCGCTCACGGGTCACCGCGCGGGCGGTGGAGGCCTCCAGGGCGGCGACGGCCTGGGTGGCGGCGGCTTCGCTGATGTCGACGCCGATGACCTCACGGCCGGCCCGGGCGAGGACGTCGGCGATGCCGGTGCCCATCGTGCCGAGACCGATGACGGCGATGGTGGAGAGAGGGGTGTCCATCAGGGGACTCCAGGGAGGGAAGAGTGACGACTGAAGGCGGCAATGCGGGCGCGAACGGATCGCGAACGGAAAGCGCGAGGAGTTCGCGACGGATGCGCGAAGAGGTCGCGTGGAAAAGGCGACGGACTCTGTCCCGGAGTCACATCGAAAACTGCCGAACCGACAAACTCGATCTCACGACGACTGCGTCACCAGGCCGTTGTGAGGGTGCGGGGGGTGACCCGCTCACCTGAGATTAACCGGCGGGTAACGAGCGCGCCAGTCCCCAGGAGTTCGGAAAATGTGATCTGGATCGCGGATACCCTGACGGCCATGGAAATCGCCCAGGACCCCGAATTCTGCTCGATGATCGATCGATTGCGGGACGAGATCCACGACGGCGCGGAAGTCGATCGAAAACCATTCGAAGAACTCGTCGCCACCGATGATCCCGAGGAGTTCGCCCGGGTCCTGACCGCACCCGGCCAACCCCTCTGGGCCCGCGAGATCGCGGCCTTCCGGCTCGGCCTCGCCCGCGATCCGCGCGCCTTCGAAGCCCTGGTCCTGCTCCTCAACCACCGCGAGCCGGAGCGCTGCGTCTCCGCCGCCTACGCCCTGACGCGGCTCGGCGACCCGCGCACCGCGCGGGCGGCCGCCGCCCTCGCCACCAACGAACTCCGTGTCGCCTACGCCCTGTTGCCGGTCCGGCTGCTCGCCGATCTGCGCGCCCCCGAGTCCGTACCGGCCCTGGTCGCCGTCCTCGAACGGCGTCTGGCGGCCGACGACCCGCACTGGCGGGTCGGCATCGCCTGCGTCGAGGGGCTCGGCACCCTCGGCGACCCCCGCGCCCTGCCCGCGATCGAGGCCGCCCTGCCCCATCCCCGCCTCGGCCCGGCGGCCGCGGAAGCGCTCGCCCGGCTCGCCGGCTAGCCCGCGTCGCTCTCCGGGACCAGGGCGAAGGCCTCGATCTCGATCAGCAGCTCCGGGCGGACCAGGGCGGCGACCTGGACCGCCGAGCTCGCGGGCAGCGGGGCCGTGCCGAACGCCTCGTCCCGCGCCGTGCGGACCGCGGGCAGGTGGGCGACGTCGGTGACGAAGTACGTCAGCTTCACCACGTCCTCGAAGCCCGCGCCCGCCGCGTCCAGGCAACGGCGCAGGTTCGCGAAGACCTGACGGGCCTGCGCCGCCGGGTCGTCCGCCCCGACGACGGCGCCCGAGGCGTCGAGGGAGCACTGGCCGGATATCGCCACGAACCGGCCGGTGCCCCACACGACATGGCTGTACTGGGGGCTGGGGGCGATCCCCTCGGGAGCGGGGACGTGGGTGAGGTGCGTCGTCATGCCCGACATCCTCGCCCACCCCACCGACAGCCCTCGAGAGTGGTGCCCTCAGCGCACGTGGCCGAGGAAGCCGTGCAGGGCCGTGCCGCCCGTGGTGGCGGGCCGCGCGGAGCCGTCGCGGGACGAGGCGGCCTTCAGCGGCTGCGGCTTCGGCTCGGGGAGCGTCTCGCAGACCGCGTCCGCCTCCGCCCGGCCGTCACCGCGCGGCACCTGCCCCGTGGCGAGATACGTCACCAGATGCTCGTCCACGCAGTCGTTGCCTGCCAGCGAGATCCCGTGGTTCCCGCCGCCCTCCTCGACCACCAGGCTGGAGCCGCCCACCATCCGGTGCAGCGCCACACCGCCCTCGTACGGGGTCGCCGCGTCGTCCGACGCCTGGAGGATCAGCACCGGCCCCACCTCGTCGTTGGTGACGTCGGGCGGAGTGAGCGAGTCCACCGGCCAGAACGCGCACGGAGCGTTGTACCAGGCGTTGTTCCAGGTGGCGAAGGGTGCCTTGGCGTGCACGTCCCAGTTGTCCGTGCGCCAGGTGTTCCAGTCCCGCGGCCACTTGGCGTCCCGGCACTGGACGCTCGTGTAGACCGAGTACCCGTTGTCGGCCGCCGCGTCCGCCGCTCCGTAGGCCTCGTACGCCCGCGTCAGCGGGACCGCGTCCTTGTCGTTGACGTACGACGAGAAGGCCGCCGCCAGGTTGGGCCAGTAGCCGTCGTAGTACCCGCCCGGCAGGTAGGTGTCCTCCAGCTCGCCCGGACCGACCTTGCCGCCCGCCGGGCTCTTCCCCAGCTCCTCCCGCATCCCGTACCAGGCCGCTTCGACCGCCGCGGGGTCCGTTCCCAGCTTGTACGTGGCGTTCTGGCGTGCCACCCAGGCCATGAAGTCCTTGTGGCGGGTGTCGAAGGCGTAGTCCTGCGCGATGTTGTCCTCGTACCAGACGCCCTGCGGATTGACGACGGAGTCCAGCACGAGACGGCGCACCCGCTCCGGGTACAGCCGCGCGTACACGGCGCCGAGGTACGTGCCGTAGGAGTACCCCAGGTAGTTGAGCTGCGGCGCGCCGAGCGCCGCGCGGATCGCGTCCAGGTCCCGGGCCGTGCTGACGGTGTCGATGTACGGCAGGACGTCTCCGTGCTTCTTCCCGCAGGCCGTCGCGAAGGACCTGGCCCGCTCGACGCCCGTCCGCTCGCGCTCGGCGTCGAGCGGCACGGAGTCCGGCCGCACCGGGTCGAAGTGGCCGGGCTTGCAGTCGAGCGCGGGCTCGCTCTTGCCGACCCCGCGCGGGTCGAAGCCGATGACGTCGTACTGCGCCGCCACCTCGGCGGGCAGCGAGGCGGCGACGAACCCGGCCATGGTCCGTCCGCTGCCACCCGGTCCGCCCGGGTTGACGAGCAGGGGACCCTGGTACGCCTTGGCATCCTTCACGGTGTGCGCGACCCGGGTCAGCGCCAGCGTGATCGACCGGCCGGCCGGGTCGTCGTGGTTCAGCGGCACCTCGAGCGTGGCGCACTGGAGCCTGGGATACGCCTTGGTGGCGCAGTCGCTCCACAGGAGCGGTGCGATGGGGCGGGGGGTCGGCTCGGGGCGGGGCGTCGCGGACGCGGGCAGGGCGGTGACCGTCCCTGCGACCAGTGCCCCAGTGGCGATCAGCATTCCTGCGCGTGTGGTCATAGGGCGTCCGTGCCCCGATCGGTACCTGGAAGGACCTGTTCCGCTCAGAGTTGACCCGATCAGAGGATGCGTCAGAGGAAGGTGAGCTGTTCGGGAGCCCCCGCGAGCGCCGGCTCCTCCGGTACGGGAATCCGGCGCGGCGCTCCCCGGCGGGAGGGCCCGATCCCGAACTCGGCGGCGAGTTCGTGCACCTGACGGGTGATCCGACGCTGGTACCAGGTCGGTGCGTAGGCCCCGTCCGCGTACATCCGCTCGTACCGCCCGACCAGATAGGGGTGGTGCTGCCGCAGCCAGGTGAAGAACCACTCGCGGGCGCCCGGCCGCAGATGCAGCACGAGCGGTGTCACGGAGGTGGCGCCGGCCTCGGCTATGGCGCGTACCGTGTCGCGCAGCTGCTCGGGGCGGTCGCCGAGGAAGGGGACGACCGGGGCCATCAGCACCCCGCAGCCGATGCCGTGCTCCCCGAGCGTCCGCACGACGTCCAGCCGCCGTTGCGGGGAGGGCGTGCCGGGCTCGATCGTGCGCCACAGCTCCTGGTCGGTGAAGCCGACGGAGACGGAGATGCCGACCTCGGTCACCTCCGCCGCCTGGACGATCAGGTCCAGGTCCCGCAGGATCAGCGTGCCCTTGGTGAGGATGGAGAACGGGTTGGCGTGGTCGCGCAGGGCCGCGATGATCCCCGGCATCAGGCGGTAGCGCCCTTCGGCCCGCTGATAGCAGTCGACATTGGTGCCCATCGCGATGTGGGCGCCCTGCCAGCGGCGGGAGGCGAGCTGGCGCCGCAGCAGCTCCGGCGCGTTGATCTTCACCACGATCTGCGAGTCGAAACCGAGACCGGTGTCCAGGTCCAGATAGCTGTGGGTCTTGCGGGCGAAGCAGTACACGCACGCATGCGTGCAGCCCCGGTACGGGTTGACCGTCCACTCGAACGGCATCCGCGAGGCGCCCGGCACCCGGTTCACGATCGAGCGGGCCCGTACCTCGTGGAAGGTGATCCCGCGGAACTCGGGCGTGTCGAACGTGCGGGTGGTGACCGCGTCCGTACCGAAGAGGGCGGTCTCCGCTGCGGTGGCGGGGTTGTCGCCCAGATTGTCCCAGCGCATGGACGCCTCCTCGGTAGCCGTGTCCTCAGTCGTGCGCCACAGAATAGAACACATGTTCCCTTGATCGCCGCAACCCGGATTTGGGAGGCCCGGGCCCAGGTGGTTGGCTGGGCGCCACACCCCTGAAGAACCACGTGTTGGAGGAAGTGCAATGGCGCAGGTCGAGGCCACGACGGAGCGGATCGTCCAGGCGGACCCGGAGACGGTGTTCGACGCTCTGGCCGACTACAGCGGCACGCGCGCGAAGCTGCTGCCGGAGCACTTCAGCGAGTACGAGGTGCGCGAGGGCGGCGACGGCGAGGGGACCCTCGTCCACTGGAAGCTCCAGGCCACCAGCAAGCGCGTCCGCGACTGCCTCCTGGAGGTCACCGAGCCCACCGACGGGCAGCTCGTCGAGAAGGACCGCAACTCCTCCATGGTCACCACCTGGACCGTCACCCCCGCGGGTGAGGGGAAGTCCAAGGCCGTCGTCTCCACCGTGTGGAACGGCGCCGGCGGCATCGGCGGATTCTTCGAGAAGACCTTCGCGCCCAAGGGGCTCGGCCGCATCTACGACGCCGTTCTGGCCAAGCTGGCCGCCGAAGTGGAGAAGTAACGCCTCGTCGGTCACCGATTCGAGTGGTTTCCCCGCCGCCCCCGTGAGAGCGCCCCGTGCGCCGAGGGGGCGCGGGGGCTTTCGTAAACGCGCTGATGAGCGCCCCAAGTGCCACCCCGTGCAGGGCTGTTCGGCAGCTCTGACCCCATCGGCCCCTCGTGCCGTCCGACTTGCTCCCGCTTCGTGCCCAATGCGAAGAATGGCGCGGCGCTGACGTCGTGACGAGGGGAGCAGCACGTGGGTGCGATCACGCTGGCGAAGGACGGCGTACCGCTCGTCGAGGACGGTCCGCCCGCCGACCGGCCTCCGCCCACCGACGGGGAAGCCGCTCTCGACCCCCGTCGCGTCCGGCTCGTCTTCTTCGGCCTCATGCTCGCGCTGCTCCTCGCCGCGCTGGAACAGATGATCGTCGCCACCGCCCTGCCGAAGATCGTCGGTGAACTCCAGGGCCTGGACCGGATGTCCTGGGCGATCACCGCCTATCTCCTCACCGCCACCATCGGCCTGCCGATCTACGGCAAACTCGGTGACCTCTTCGGCCGCAAGGGCGTCTTCCTCTTCGCCATCGTGGTCTTCGTCATCGGCTCCGCCCTGGCCGGCTGGTCACGGTCGATGGACGAGCTCATCGCCTTCCGGGCCGTCCAGGGCGTCGGCGCGGGCGGCCTGATGATCGGCGTCCAGGCGATCATCGCGGACATCGTCCCCGCCCGGGAACGCGGACGCTACATGGGTCTCATCGGAGCCGCCTTCGGCCTCGCCTCCGTCGCGGGCCCGCTCCTCGGCGGCTTCTTCACCGACCATGTCTCCTGGCGCTGGTGCTTCTACTTCAACGTCCCCTTCGGGCTCGTCACCCTCGCCGTCGTCGCCGTGGTGCTCAAGCTCCCCAGGCCGAGGACCCGGGCCCGGCTCGACGTCCTCGGTTCGATCCTGCTCGCCGCCGCCTCCACCTGCCTGGTGCTGCTCACCAGTTGGGGCGGGACCGAGTACGCCTGGGACTCCGAGGTGATCACCGGCCTCGGCTGCGGAGCCGTCGCAACCACCCTGCTCTTCCTCGTCGTCGAGCACTTCGCGCCCGAACCCCTCATCCCCCTGCGGCTGTTCCGGGACTCGGTCTTCACGGTCACGAGCCTCGTCGGCGCGGTGGTCGGCATCGCCCTCTTCGGCGCGGCCAGCTATCTGCCGACCTTCCTCCAGATGGTCGAGGGCGCCACCGCCACCGAGTCCGGCCTCCTCATGCTGCCGCTGATGGGCGGGATCGTGCTCGCCTCGGTCGTCTCGGGTCAGCTCATCACCCGCACCGGCCGCTACAGGATCTACCCGGTCCTCGGCGGCGCCGTCTCGGTCGTCGGCATGTGGCTGCTCTCCCGGATGGAGACGGACACCCCGCGCCTGCACCACAGCGTCTGGCAGGCCGTCCTCGGCCTCGGCATCGGCCTGGTCATGCCGGTCCTCGTCCTGGCCGTGCAGAACTCCGTACGCCCCACCGACCTCGGCACCGCCACCAGCGCCCACAACTACTTCCGCCAGATCGGTGGCAGCGTCGGCGCCGCCGTCTTCGGCGCCCTCTTCGCCTCACGGCTCGACGACGCCCTCGCCGACTCCCTGCCCCGTACGGCGGGGAGCCCGCTGCCCGCCGCCGAATCGATCACTCCGCAGGCGGTGCATGCCCTGCCGCCCGCGCTGCGCGACGCCTACATCCAGGCGTACGCGGACGCGATGCCGCGGATCTTCCTCTATCTCGTGCCGGTCCTCGTGCTCGGCCTCGCCCTCGCCTTCTTCCTCAAGGAGAAACCGCTGGTGTCCCACCACAGCCCCACCACCGAGGCCCCCACCGCCGTCCCCCGGGCCCGCGCGTCGGCCGCCCCCGCCCCGGCCGCGTACACCGCCGGCCTCCCGGTCTGCGGAACCGTCCAGCACCACGACGGCAGCCGCGTCCCACGGGCGGCCCTCACCCTCATCGACGTCCAGGGGCAGCAGATCGGCCGCGGCGGCAGCGGCGAGGACGGGCGCTACGCGCTCAGCGTCCCGGGTCCCGGCTCGTACGTCCTGATCGCGGCGGCCGGTGGACACCAGCCGCAGGCCGTCTCCGTCACCGTCGGCGAACGGCCGGTGGAGCTCGACGTGGTGCTCGGCGGCGCGGGCCGGCTGGCCGGCACCGTGGTGACCGCCGACGGAACTCCCGTACGGGGCGCGGCGGTCACCCTCACCGACGTACGCGGCGAGGTCGTCGCCTCCACCCGCAGCGGGCGCGAGGGCGGCTACGTCATCACGGAGCTGGTGGCCGGCGAGTACACGCTGGCCGCCGGTGCCCCCGCCTTCCGGCCCGCCGCGCTGCCGGTGAGCGTGCAGGCCTCCCGCGAGACCCGCCAGGACATCGAGCTGGCGGGCGGCGCGGTGCTGCGCGGCACGGTGCGCGCGGGCGGCGGGAGGCCGGTCGAGGACGCGCGCGTGACGCTCCTCGACGCGGCCGGCAACGTGGTCGACACGCTGACCACGGGGCCCGACGGCACCTTCCGCTTCGTGGACCTGTCCTCGGGGGAGTACACGGTGATCGCGGCGGGCTATCCGCCGGTCGCCACCGTCCTCCAGGTCGCGGGCGGCGGGCGCACCGAACGCGACCTCCAGCTCGGCCACGAGGACTGAACGGGTCAGTCGGAGGCGTCGGTCGCCTTGCGCAGCGCGCTGATGCAGCTGCCGATCGCCTCCTGAAGGGCTTCGAGGCGCTGGAGCATGTCGTCCTCGAGGACGTCCTCCTCCAGGACCTCGTCGAGAGTCAGCTCCTCGAAGACCTTCGTGGCCTTCTGCAGGCTGTTGTAGAACTTCGTGCGTCGCTCCTGGACGCGCAGCGCCGGGTCCGCCTCGACGGCCTCGGCGACCATGCCCTTCACCGCCTCGTAGGCCTCGCCGGCCCACTCGCCCGTCTCCTCGGAGTCGTCGAGCTCGTCGATGAGGGAGAGGTGCCGCTCCGCCTCGGCGCGCACCGCCGCGGGCGCCTCCACGGTCTGCCCGGCGGGGGTGCGGATCCGGCCCTTCTCGACGATCTGCCGGACGTAGCCGATCCGGTCGGCCGCCTTGGCCTCGCCCGCGACGGCCTTCTTCAGCTCGTCGGTGCGGGCGATGGCCCGGGCCATCCCGGTCTGCAGCGCCGGGTCCTCCTTCATCCGGTCGAGCAGCGCGCCGCGCGCCGCCTCGGCCGTGCCCGGGTCGGCGAGGATCGCGGCACGCAGGGCGGTCGGGTTCTCCGCGACCTCCAGCGCCTTCGTCGGCCGGATGCCCTCGGCCTCCGCCGCGGCGGTGATCGCATGCCCGCTCACCGAGGCGGCGCTGGAACGGGAGGAGTAGTACGACAGTCAGACGTCGGCCTCGGGCAGCTCGATGTCCTCGCCGGGCACCAGCGCTTCGAACTGCGGGACGAGCCCGTCGTCGGCTGCCATGTCCCAGGCCCTGTAGTAGCGCATGACCCGCTCGGGGGAGCATTCGGCCAGCTCGGCGAAGGCCTTCGCCGACACCTTGGGCGAGTCCTCCGCGGCCTGTCCGCCCGGTCGCACGCTCCGGGCCACCTTCAGCGCGAAGGCCCAGCCGCCGGTGCGGGCGTACACCCCGAACTCCCGCGCGTCCCGGACGACCGCGTCGGGCACGTCCTGGACGACGAAGTCGGTCGCGCCGGCATCGGGAACCGGTACGGCTTCGGCTTCGGAAGGGGCGATCACGGTGGTCACCGAGAGGTCTCCTGACGGTCGGGGAGCGGGAACTGCGCCCGCAAGCCTATACGCGCCTGTTGGCGCGGTATCGCCCGAATTCGATATTGAACCGATCGGTCCAATACCTGCTACGGTTCCCCCCATGGCACGCCCGAGGACGTTCGACGAGGCGCGCGCCCTGGACGCCGCGATGCACCTGTTCTGGGAGAAGGGCTACGAAGCCACCTCCACCCAGGATCTGTGCGAGGCGACCGGCCTGGGCCGCAGCAGCATCTACAACACCTTCGTGAGCAAGCACGCGTTGTTCCTCCGGGCGCTCGCGCGCTACATCGAGATGACCACGAGCGGTCAGCTCGCGCTCCTGGAGGACGAGACCGTCCCGCCCGTCGACCGTCTGAAGGGCGTCATGGCGTCGGTCGTCGAGATGGAGGAGGCCCACAGGCGGGCGGGCGTCGGCATCGGCTGCCTCGGTGTCAACAGCACGGTCGAAGTCTCCGGGCGCGACCCCCAGGCGGCCGCGCTCCTCGGGCGGGACCAGGAGCGCCGGCTCACCGCGCTCGCGGCGACCATCGCCGCCGGCCAGAGCGCCGGAGTGTTCTCGCGGGCCCGTCGGGCCGACGAGCTCGCGCGGTTCTTCAACGCCTCCGTCGCCGGGATGCGCGTCTCCGCGCAGAACGGCGCCGACCGCGCCGTCATCGAGTCCATCGCCGCCATCGCGCTGGACGCCCTGACCGTCTGACCTCGCGCGCGTCAAGCCCTCTGCGGGGTCGAGCGCCCCGCCGTGCCGTGCACTCCTCGTTCATCACCCTCGGCATCATCATCGGCTCCTCCGTCGGAGGGATGCTCGTCGACACGTACGGGCTCCGCTCGCCGCTCTGGCTCGGCGCAGCGCTGGTCGTCCTCGGCCTGCTGTCGCTCCTGCCCGAGTCGGGGCGCCGCCGCACGCTCGTAGAGGTCTAGACCACTAAACCTTCCCGAGGTCCTGGCCCGGCCCTTCCCCGGGGCGTAACGTGACGCAGCATGAGCGTCGTCGTCACCGCACGTGAGGGGACAGGGGTTTCGTGAAGATCCTGATCAGCGCCGACATGGAAGGCGCCACCGGCGTCACCTGGCCCGGCGACGTCATTCCCGGCACACCCCAGTGGGAACGGTGCCGGTCCATGTTCACCTCGGACGTCAACGCGGCGGTCCTCGGGTTCTTCGACGGCGGCGCCGACGAGGTGCTGGTCAACGAGGCCCACTCGAGCATGCGGAACCTGCTGCTCGAACAGCTCGACGAGCGGGCCGAGATGATCACCGGCCGGCACAAGGCCCTGTCCATGGTCGAGGGGGTGCAGCGCGGGGACGTCGACGGCATCGCGTTCGTCGGCTACCACACCGGCGCCGGAGCCGAAGGCGTCCTCGCGCACACCTACCTCGCCAACTCCATCACCGGTGTGTGGCTCGACGGCGAGCGGGCCAGCGAGGGACTGCTGAACGCCCATGTCGTCGCGGAGTACGGAGTGCCCGTCGTCCTCGTCACCGGCGACGACCTGACCTGCGACGACGCCCTCGGATACGCACCCGAGGCGCGCAAGGTGGCCGTCAAGGACCACATCTCGCGGTACGCGGCGGTGTGCCGGACCCCGAAGCGTACGGCCGGCGACATCCGGGTCGCGGCCAAGGCCGCGGCCGCCCTCGCCGTACGGCACGAGCCGGTGCGGGGCGGGCCGTTCACGACGGAGATCGAGTTCGACGCCGAGCATCTGGCCGGGTCCGCCACGGTCGTGCCCGGCGTGGCGCAGAGCGGCGAGCGCCGGGTCGCGTACACCAGCGGGACGATGTACGAGTCCATTCGCACCTTCAAGGCGGTCACCACGATCGTCTCCGCCGCGGTGGAGGAGCAGTATGGCTGAGCCGGATCAGGGGCCGGACGCCACGGCGCTCGACGAGGTCGTGACCTTCACCTCCGAGCTCATCCGCGTCGACACCACCAACCGAGGCGGCGGTGACTGCCGCGAGCGGCCCGCCGCCGAGTACGTCGCCGAACGCCTCGCCGCCGCCGGCCTGGAACCCGCCCTGCTGGAACGGACCCCAGGCCGCACCAACGTCGTGGCGCGCATCGCGGGAACCGACCCCTCCGCCGACGCCCTGCTCGTCCACGGCCACCTCGACGTCGTCCCGGCTGAGCCCGCCGACTGGGCCGTGCACCCCTTCTCCGGAGAGGTCCGCGACGGCGTCGTCTGGGGCCGCGGCGCCGTCGACATGAAGAACATGGACGCGATGGTCCTGGCGGTCGTCCGCTCCTGGGCCCGCCAGGGCATCCGGCCGCGCCGCGACATCGTCATCGCCTACACCGCCGACGAGGAGGCCAGCGCCGAGGACGGTTCGGGCTTCCTCGCCGACGAGCACCCCGGCCTCTTCGAGGGCTGCACCGAAGGCATCAGCGAATCCGGGGCGTTCAGCTTCCATCCGACGCCCGGCATGACCCTCTATCCGATCGCCGCCGGCGAACGCGGCACCGCCTGGGTCAAGCTCACCGCGCACGGCCGGGCCGGACACGGCTCGAAGGTCAACACGGCCAACGCCGTCACCCGCCTCGCCGCCGCCGTCGCCCGCATCGGCGCCCACCCCTGGCCCGTCCGCCTGACCTCCACCGTACGGGCCGCGCTCACCGAACTCGCCGCCCTGTACGGCATCGAGACCGACATCGGCGCGACCGGCTTCGACGTCGACCTGCTCCTCGAGAAGCTCGGCCCGGCCGCGGCGCTCGTGGAACCGACCGTGCGCAACAGCGCCAACCCGACGATGCTGGAAGCCGGTTACAAGGTCAACGTCATCCCCGGGCACGCCGTCGCCTATGTCGACGGCCGGATGCTCCCGGGCGGCGAGGAGGAGTTCACCGAGACGATGGACCGCCTCACCGGGCCGGACGTCGAGTGGGAGTTCCACCACCGCGAGGTCCCCCTGGAAGCCCCCGTCGACTCGCCCACCTTCGCCCGACTGCGCGCCGCCGTCGAGCACTTCGACCCCGACGGCCACGTCGTCCCGTTCGCCATGTCCGGCGGTACCGACGCCAAGCAGTTCTCCCGGCTCGGCATCACCGGATACGGCTTCTCGCCGCTGAAGCTGCCCCCGGGCCTGGACTACGGAGCGCTGTTCCACGGAGTCGACGAGCGCGTCCCCGTCGACGCCCTGCACTTCGGCGTCCGCGTCCTCGACCACTATCTGAAGTCCGCGTAGGGGGAGCCGTGATGGTACCGACGGGCGCCTACGGCACCTGGCCCTCCCCGATCGACGCGACACTCGCCGCCCGGCACGACGGACGCCCCGAGTACGTGGGCGCCGTCGGCGACGAGGTGTGGTGGACCGCGCCACGCCCGACCGAGGGCGGCCGGCGCGCGCTCGTCCGCCGACGGGCCGACGGCACCGAGGAGTCGGTGCTCCCCGCCCCGTGGAACGTCCGCAGCCGGGTCGTCGAGTACGGCGGTCAGCCCTGGGCGGGCCTGGCCCGCACGGACGGCGGACCGCTCGTCGTCTTCGGTCACTTCCCCGACCAGCGTCTCTACGCGTACACACCCGACGCCGGTCCCGGAGCCGAGCCCCGGCCCCTCACTCCCGTCTCCACCGTCGGCGGCGGACTGCGCTGGGCCGACCCGGTGATCCACCCCGACCGCGGTGAAGTCTGGTGCGTCCTGGAGGAGTTCACCGGACCGGCCCCCACCGACGTCCGCCGCGTCCTGGCCGCCGTACCTCTCGACGGCTCCGCCGCCGAGGACCGCGGCGCGGTGCGCGAACTCTCCGACGGACGCCACCGGTTCGTCACCGGGCCCCGGCTCTCCCCGGACGGCCGGCAGGCCGCCTGGATCGCCTGGGACCACCCACGGATGCCGTGGGACGGCACCGAGGTGCTCCTCGCCGAGGTCGAGGCCGACGGCACCCTCCACGGCGCGCGGACCGTCGCCGGCGGGCCGGAGGAGTCGGTGCCGCAGGTCGACTGGACCGCCGACGGGCGGCTTCTGTACGTCAGCGACCGCAGCGGCTGGTGGAACCTCTACCGCGCGGACCCCGGCGGCGAACCGGTCGCCCTCTGCACCCGCCCCGAGGAGTTCGGCGGACCGCTGTGGAAGATCGGCCTCAGATGGTTCCACCCGCTGGAGAACGGCCTCGTCGCCGTCATCCACGGCAGGGGCGCCACCGCTCTCGGGATACTCGACCCCGAGAGCGGCGAACTCGTCGACGCCGCGGGACCCTGGACCGAGTGGGCCTCCACCCTGGCCGTGCACGGCCCCCGTGTCGTCGGCGTCGCCGCGAGTCCCCGCAGCGCCTACGAGGTCGTGGAGCTGGACACCGGCACCGGCAGGGCGCGGGTCATCGGCTCGGCCCACGACGACCCGGTCGACCCCGCGTACTACCCCGAACCGCAGATCCGCACCTTCACCGGCCCCGACGACCGCGAGATCCACGCCCACGTCTACCCGCCGCACAACCCCGACCGGATCGCCCCCGGCCAGGAGCTGCCGCCCTACGTCGTCTGGGCGCACGGCGGGCCGACCGGGCACGCTCCGCTCGTCCTCGACCTGGAGATCGCCTACTTCACCTCCCGTGGCATCGGCGTCGCCGAGGTCAACTACGGCGGGTCCACCGGCTACGGCCGGGAGTACCGCGAGCGGCTGCGCGAGCAGTGGGGCGTCGTCGACGTGGAGGACTGCGCGGCCGTCGCCGAGGCGCTGGCCGCCGAGGGCACCGCCGATCCGGCGCGGCTGGCGATCAGGGGCGGCAGCGCGGGCGGCTGGACCACGGCGGCCTCCCTCGTGACCTCCGAGGTGTACGCCTGCGGCACGATCATCTACCCCATTCTCGATCTGCTGGGCTGGGCCACCGACGAGACCCACGACTTCGAATCCCGGTACCTGGAGTCGCTCGTCGGCCCGCTCGCCGAGGTGCCCGCCCGCTACCGGGAACGCTCGCCGCTCGATCATGTCGAGCGGATCTCCGCGCCCTTCCTCCTGCTGCAGGGGCTCGACGACGTCATCTGCCCGCCCGCGCAGGCCGAGCGGTTCCTGGGGAGGATGGCGGGACGCGGGGTCCCGCATGCGTACATCGCCTTCGAGGGCGAGAGCCACGGCTTCCGGCGCGCCGAGACCATGATCCGCGCCCTGGAGGCCGAACTCTCCCTGTACGCCCAGACCTTCGGCATCGCCCGACCCGACGTGCCCCTCCTGGAGCTGAAGAAGTGACCGTCACGCCGCCGACCCGTCCCCAGCGCCTCCGCCCGGGCGCCCGGGTCGCCGTCGTCGCGCCCAGCGGGCCGATCCCCGAGGAGCGGCTCGCGGCCGGGCTCGACCTGCTGCGCGGCTGGGACCTCGAGCCCGTGGTGGCGCCCCATGTCCTGGACACGCACGATCGGTTGGGGTACCTCGCCGGTGCGGACGAGGCCCGCGCCCGGGACCTCCAGGAGGCATGGTGCGATCTCGACGTCTCCGCGGTGATCTGCGCGCGGGGAGGCTACGGTGTCCAGCGGATGGTGGATCTGGTCGACTGGTCGGCGATACGGGCCGCGGGGCCCAAGGTCTTCGTCGGCTACAGCGATGTCACCGCCCTGCACGAGGCGTTCGCCGTACGCGCGGGCATCGCCACGCTCCACGGGCCGATGGTCGCGGCGGCCGCCTTCCTCAAGGACCCCCGCACCCAGGAGTCCCTGCGGGCGACCCTCTTCGAGCCCGAGTCCGTGCGGACTCTCGGCCTGGACACCGCTCGCGCCATGGTCCCGGGCCGGGCCCACGGCGTCACCCTCGGCGGTTGTGTGAGCCTCCTTGCCGCCGACCTCGCCACCCCGCATGCCCGCCCCTCGGCCGACGGCGGTCTGCTGCTCCTGGAGGACGTGGGGGAGGAGCCGTACCGCCTGGACCGCATCCTCACCCAACTGCTGCGCTCCGGTTGGCTGGACGGGGTCACGGGGATCGGTCTCGGCTCGTGGGAGGAGTGCGGCCCCTACGAGGAGGTCCGGGCGGTGCTCGCCGACCGGCTCGGAGGTCTCGGAGTCCCGGTGGTGGAGGAGATGGGCTTCGGGCACAGCGAGACGGCACTGACGTTCCCCCTCGGCGTACCGGGCGTCCTGGACGCGGAGGCAGGGACGCTGACGCTGGACGTGCCCGCGCTGCGTTGAGCCGGTGCCGCCGCGCCGACACCTATGAGCCCCTACGGCCTTCACTGAATCTCCGTCAACAACCCTTGTCAGGCGCGTTGACGGAGATCTGACACGTGTCACACCATGGGCCCAGATCGATACTTACCAGTCGGTATCCTCAGCGTGGAGGTCCCGTGTCCGTGTCCCGTGCGCTACCGCTGTCCCGCAAGCTCCTTGCCCTGGCCACGAGTTCGGCACTGGCCGCACCCCTCGCGCTCGCCGGCCCGGCGAGCGCGGCCGAACCGGGCACGTACACCGTCACCCCGCTGAGCTTCACCGTCGAGGCGGGCGGCCGCAGTTGTGTGATCGACGCCGATCTCTACCGCCCCGCCGGGGTGGACGCCGCGCACCCGGCGCCCGCCGTGCTCGCCACCAACGGGTTCGGCGGCAGCAAGGCGGACGGCTCCACCGACGCCATCGGGAAGGCCTTCGCCGCCCGGGGCTACGTCGGACTCGTCTACTCCGGACTCGGCTTCGGCAAGTCCGGCTGCCTGATCTCCCTCGACGACCCCCGCATCGACGGACGGGCAGCGACCCGGCTCGTCGACTTCCTCGGCGGCACGCGCGCCGCCGACGACGGCACCCGCGCCGACTTCGTGACCAAGGACGGCGCCGGCGACCCGCGCGTCGGCATGGTCGGCGGCTCCTACGGCGGTGCCATCCAGCTCGCCACCGCCTCCGTCGACCCCCGGCTCGACGCCCTCGTCCCCCTCATCACCTGGAACGACCTCGCCTACTCGCTCGCCCCGAACGGCGCCGACCGCGCGACCCCCGGCGTCTTCAAGTGGCAGTGGGCCAACGGCTTCTACCTCATGGGCGAGGGGCAGCCGCTGCTCGTCCCCTCCCTCGACCCCTCCCGCATCAACTCGCTCGGCTGTCTGCACTTCGTCACCGACGCCTGCGACACCGTCCGACTGCTCAACTCCGGCCGCTACCGCGACGCGGACACCGAGAAGATGCTCGACTTCGCCCGGAGCGTCTCGCCGGTCTCGTACCTCGACCGCGTCAAGGCGCCGACGCTGATCGTCCAGGGCCAGTCGGACAGCCTCTTCAACCTCAACGAGGCCCAGGACACGTACGAGCGGCTCCAGGCGCGGGGCGTCGAGACCAAGATGATCTGGCAGTCGTGGGGGCACAGCGGGGGACAGGCCCCCGGTGAACTCGACCTCGGCCAGGGCAACCTGGAGACCAGTTACGTCGGGCAGCGCGTCCTCGCCTGGTTCGATCGCCATCTGCGGGGCGACCGGAGCGTCGACACCGGCGCCGAGTTCGCGTACTACCGCTCCTGGCAGAGCGGCTACGGCACCGCGGCCCGGGTTCCCGCACTCAGCCGGAAGCTCTACCTGTCCGGTGACGGCAAGCTCGTCGACAACCGGGCCAAGGTCGCCCGCGGTTCGCGCGAGTACAGCAACTGGCTGGTCCCCACGAGCCATTCGGAGTCCTCGCTCACCGGACTCATCGGCCTGCCCGACCCCCGGCCGTACGACATCAAGGGCACCTACCTCGGCTGGACCAGTGCCCCGCTGGCCGCCCCCGTCGACGTCGTCGGCTCCCCGAGGGCCACGCTCCGGGTCGTCTCCCCGAAGGCCGAGCGCGTCCAGGACTCCGGTGACGCCGCCGACAAGCTGGTGCTCTTCGCCAAGGTCTACGACATCGCCCCGGACGGAACGAAGACGCTGGTCAACCGGCTCGTGGCACCGGTACGGGTACCGGACGCGACCCGGCCCTTCACGGTGGAGCTGCCGGGCATCGTGCACCGCTACGAGACGGGCCATCGTCTGGAGTTCGTGATCGCCGCCAGTGACGACGCGTACTCCGGGAACCGGGGCATCAAGCCGGTGACCGTCACCGCCGCGCCCGAGGACACCGGCACTCTGGAGCTGCCCGTTGTCAAGGGCCAGGTGGGGTAGCAGCCAGAAGGGTGGATTCACGCGACCTTCGGGTGTTCTTTACCTGTTCTTTTCCCACTCTGCGGGCAGCGGGACGGAGACTGTGCCACCGCCTTCGCGCCGTGACGTCGGCGCGGGGCAGCTCCCACTCGCAGAAGGACCGAAGGCCCCGTGCCACTTCCCGTTGTGCTGTCCGGCCGCACCGTACGGCTGGAACCCCTCGCACCACAGCACGCCGCCGCGATCGCCGCGGCCGGCTCCGAGGACCGTACGACGTACGCGTTCACGCCCGTCCCCCACAATCTGGACGCGGCGGAGATCTACCTCGAACGTGCCCTGGCCGACCAGGCCGCGGGCCGAACGCTTCCCTTCGCCGTCGTCAATACCGCCGACGGGCAGGTGGTGGGCGCGACGAGGTTCCTGGAACTCGACTACTGGCAGGGGCCACTGGTCTGGCCCTCGGTGCCCGGGATGCCGTACGGCGATCCGGCCAGCGCGGTGCCGGACGCCGCGGAGATCGGCAACACCTGGCTCGCCCCCCGGGCCCAGGGGACCGGGATCAACACCGAGGCCAAGCTGCTGATGCTCCGGCACGCCTTCGAGGTATGGGGTGTACGGCGCGTCTCGATGCGGGCCGACGCCCGGAACCTGCGTTCGCGGGCCGCCATCGAACGCCTCGGAGCGACCTGCGAAGGCGTGCGGCGGGCGCATTCACGAGGGCTCGACGGGGCCGTGCGCAGCACCGCCTTCTACTCGATCCTCGACGAGGAGTGGCCGGCCGTCCGTGCCGTCATCGAGGCCAGGGTCGAGCGGGGGCCGCGGCTCGACGGCGCGGCGCGGACGGCCGGACCGCCCCTGCTCGACGGTGCGGCCCGGATCGACGCGGCGGCGCCGCGCGGCCCGCTCGTACCGGCGTAGGCCCAGAGCGGACGGCCCCGCACGGTCGACATGACCGTGCGGGGCCGCCGCGTACACCCGGGACGTCAGAGCGCCGCGTACCCCGGGCGCACGACCTCGTCGATCAGCCGCTGCCGCTCCGGCAGCGGGAGGAACGCGGCGTCCAGCGCGGCGACCGTGAACTCCTCGAAGACCTCCGGGCCGTAGCCGAAGGCGTCCACCATGTGCTGGAACTCCTCGCTCATGGTGGTGCCGGAGACCAGCCGGTTGTCCGTGTTCAGCGTGATGCGGAAGCCGAGGCGGCGCAGCTCGTCGATGGGGTGCGAGGCGTAGTCCTTGGCGGCACCGGTCTGGAGGTTGGAGGTCGGGCAGACCTCCAGGGCGATCCGGTTGTCGCGGACGTACGAGGCCAGGTGGCCGAGCGTGCCGTCCTCGGCGATGTCGTCCGTGATCCGCACGCCGTGGCCGATCCGCTCGGCGCCGCAGACCTGCACGGCCTCGTGGATCGACTCCGCGCCGACGGCCTCGCCCGCGTGGATCGTGAAGTGGCAGTTGTGCCGCTTGAGGTGCTGGAACGCGGGGAGGTGGCGGGCCGGTGGGTTGCCGATCTCGCCGCCGGCGATGTCGAAACCGGCCACACCCTCCTCGCGGTGGGCGACCGTGAGCTGCGCGATCTCCAGGGAACGGTCGGTGTGGCGCATCCCGGTGAGGAGGGCGCGGACCGTGATCCGGCCGCCGGCGCGGCGCTCGCCCTCTCGGAAGCCCTCGTTCACGGCCTCGACGACCTCGTCGAGGCTCAGCCCGGCCTCCAGGTGCTGCTCGGGGGCGTAGCGGATCTCGGCGTAGACGACCCCGTCCGCGGCCAGGTCCTCGGCGCACTCGGCCGCGATGCGGTGCAGCGCCTCGCGGGTCTGCATCACCGCGCAGGTGTGGGCGAAGGTCTCCAGGTACCGCTCCAGCGAGCCGGAGTCGGCGGCGTCGCGGAACCACACCGCGAGCGCGGCCGGGTCCTCGGTCGGCAGCGCGGTGTAGCCGCACTCCCGGGCCAGTTCGACGATGGTGGCGGGGCGCAGGCCGCCGTCCAGGTGGTCGTGGAGGACGGCCTTCGGCGCGCGGCGGATCCACTCGGCGACGGGCGTGGAGACCGGGGAGCTGAGCGGGGCGGCAGGGTTGTCAGACAAGTGCATGGCGCGGAAGTGTACGCCACGACGACGCGGGGTCGCTGTGACGGCGGTCGCCCGCCTGGTTCCGGAGGGGTGCGAGCTCAGTTCGACTGGAGGACCGGGAGCGCCGGCGCGCCCGTCGGGAGCATGTGCTTGGCCGCGAGGACCGGGGTGTCCCCGACCCGTACGACCTGGGTGACCAGCACCGCCGGGGTGTCGGCCGGGCGGCCGAGCTGCTCGCCCCGGCGCTGGCCGAGCAGCGTCGCGGTGACACTGCTGTGGGCCCCCAGCGGCACTCCGCGCGAGGCGGCCGCGAGCACGGCCAGCATCGAGGTCCGCTCGGGCGCCGACTCGGCCTCCAGCGCCTCCGCGAAGGCCGGGTGCGCCCGCTCCAGTACGTCGTCGGCGGCCGCCCACTCCTGGCTGAGGGCCGCCGCCGCACCCTCTCCGGCCAGCAGGGACTCCCAGAAGCGCAGCTCCGCCCGGGCCGGGGCGAGCAGGTGCTGGGTGGTGAAGTCCGTGGGCTCCTCGACCGCCCGCAGCAGCGCCCGTACGCGCAGGGGAGCGCCCGAGCCGATCAGCTCCTCCAGGGGCTGGATGTGCTCGAAGCCGCGCCGGGGCGGGTGGTCGTTGACGGTCCGGCCGACCCCGCGCCGTACGGACAGCAGGCCGTCCTCCTGAAGGAGCAGCAGCGCCTCGCGCAGGGCGGGGCGGCTCACGCCCAGCTCGCCGGCGAGCTTGGGCTCGGAGGGGAGGGTCGAGCCGGGGGGATAGGTGCCGTCGTGGATGGCGTCCGCGATCCGCTCGTAGAGCACCACGACCGGTCGCCGCTGCTGTCCGCTGACTGCCACTGCCCCTCCTCCTGCCTGGTTGTCGGCAAGTGAACGGTATCCGGAATCACAGGTCAAAGGGACTTGACGTGTGACGCGCGTAGAACTCACTCTGTCTGGGCGCTGCTTGTCAGACAAGTAGAGTTCGTCGAAATGACATCCACGGCAAAGGGGCCCACATGTCAGCAACATCCGACCTCAAGGGCCGCGGGCCCATGCTGTTGGCGATGGTGCTCGCCGTCCTCGGCTACCAGATCAACGCCACGATGCTCAGCCCCGCGCTGCCGGATGTCATCGAGCGCCTCGGCACCACCACGGCCGCCGCCGGTCTCTCGCAGACCCTCTTCTTCCTGATGGCGGCCATCGGCCAGGTCACCCTCGCCCGTCTCAGCGACCAGCGCGGCCGCAAGCCGATGATGATCGTCTGCGCCTTCGTCCTGATCGCCGGCAACCTGCTCTGCGTCTTCGCGCCGAACATCGAGATCTTCATCGCCGGCCGCATCCTCCAGGGCATCTCGGCGGCGATGTTCACCCTCGCCTTCCTCACCCTCAACCAGCTGCTGACCCCGGCCGGCTTCGGCAAGGCCGCGGGCATCATCACCGCCGTCAACGGCGGCCTCGCGGGTGTCGACGCCATCGCAGGCGGCCAGATCGCCGACACCATCGGCTTCCGCGGCATCTTCGTCTGCTCCACCCTGATCGCCGTCGCGGGCCTGATCGGCGTACGCAGGTACGTCCCCGACGTCCCGGCCACCGCGACCGACGGCCGCTTCGACTCCCGCGGCATTGCCGCCCTCGCGCTCGGCCTCACCGGCATCCTGGTCGGCCTCGCCCAGGGGGCCGCCTGGGGCTGGACCTCCGTCCTCACCCTCGGCTTCCTGCTCGGCGGCCTCGCCTCGCTCGTCTTCTTCGTCGTCTCGCAGAAGAGCGCGGCCAACCCGGTCATCGACATCGAGGTGCTCGCCTCGCGCCGCGCCTGGCCGCTGCTGCTCACCACGGTCTGCACCCTCGGTGGCGCCTTCGGCGCCATCGCGCTCACGATCCCGCTCTTCTCGCAGGACGCCAGGGTCGGCCTCGGCCTCTCCGCCGTCACCGCCGCCGTCCTCTTCCTCACCCCGATCCAGCTGATCGGCGTGATCTCCGCCCCGCTGACCGGCCGGCTCGGCCCGAAGATCGGCTGGCGCACCATCGTCGTCACGGGCGCGGTCGCCAACTTCGCGATCTTCCTCTTCGCGACCTTCTTCCTGCACAACGAGTGGATCCTGGTCGCCTCGCTCGCGGCGCTCGGTGTCACGTACGGCGGATTCATGCTGACCGGCCTCAACGGGCTCGCCGTCACCACCGCCCCGAAGGACAAGCCGGGCTCGCTCTCCGGCCTCAACGGCGCCTGCTTCGGCATCGGGGCCTCGCTCGGCATCGCCCTGGCCTCCGCGATGATCACGGCGGGCAGCGACGCGGGCGGCCCGACCGAGGCCGGCTACCAGCACGCGATGTACACGGCGCTCGCCCTGCTCGGCGTCGGCGTCCTCACGGCCTTCCTGATCAAGCGCCCCGACCCGGCCGAAACGCCCGCCGAAGCGCCGCAGCCGGTACTCGCCCACCACTGACCAGGCCGCAGGGCGAGGCCGCACCCTCACCCGTACGGCCCTCCCACCGCCCCCGTGTGGACCGGATCCCTCCATCCTGGTCCCACGGGGGCGGCCGCGTACGAGGAGGAGAGGTCAGGCGATGAGGCCGAAGGAGACGTCGAGCACGGGCCGGGCCCGGCGCATCTGGCCCCTCACGCCGGGCCGGATCGCCACCGGTGCGGTGCTCGCGCTCGCGGTGGTGGTCGTCACCGCGGGGGAGGAGGCGGTGGCCGACGAGGAGGCCCCGCCGATGCCCGGCTTCCTCGGCAAGGGGTTGTGGCAGGTCTTCACGGCGCTCGACCACCGCACCCGCATCGACGTCCACGACGTCGGCGGGAGCGACCGGCGGGTGCTGTGGCCGTCGAACTGGACGGTGTGCACCCAGCATCCGGACGAAGGTGTGGCGCTCGACGGCCGCACCACGGTCGTGATCGGTGTGGTGAGGAAGGGCGAGACCTGCCCCCGGAAGGTCCGCTCGGCCCGCCGCTGACCAGCAGCCCGCCGCCGGAGGCGGTCCTCGACGGGCGGTCAGCGCTTGTAGTTGATCTTCATGGTGTCCATGTCCGTGACGGACGCCCTGAGTTCACCGTGGTCGTGCCCGAGCTCCCCGAGCGCGGTCTCCACCCGGTCCTCGGCGATCGCCGCCGCCATCTCCTCGCCGTCCTCCGCGTCCGAGACCACGATCACCCGGTACGAGAAGTGCTTCAGCGTCCTGTCGTAGGCGAGCGACCCCTCGTCCGTGAACCGCATCGCCGACATCCCGTGCTCGTCGACCTCGGCGAGCAAGCGCGCCCGGCTCGCCTCCGACAGGCCGTCGAACGTGCCGCGCACGATCACCCGGTAGGTGTGCTGGGTGCCCATTCCCCTGGTCCTCACGTCGATCACGAAACTCGTTGAAGATCCAGACTACGGCGGCGAGGATGAGGCGCATGCGGAATATCGTGGTGGTCGACGCCCCGTCCAACCTCGGCCTGCGCCCGCCGGCCCCCGGCACCGTGCCCGGCTGTCACAAGCTCGCCGGCGCCCTGCGCGAGAACCGGATCGTGCGGAGGCTCGGCGCGTCGGAGGGCGGCGTGGTCGTCCCGCCCCGCTACGACCGGGGCGACTGGCAGGAGGGCGACGGAGTCTTCAACGCTGCCGCCCTCGCCACGTACACCCGCACGCTCGCGGACCGCATCGAGGGACACGTACGGGCCGGGGAGTTCCCCCTCGTCCTCGGCGGCGACTGCTCCATCCAGCTCGGCGCCTCCCTCGCCCTGCGCCGCCTCGGCCGCTACGGGCTCGCCGCGATCGACGCCTCCCCGGACTTCCGCCACACCGGCAACTCCGACCGGGTGGGCGCCGCCGCCGGCGAGGAGGCCGCGCTCGCCACCGGTCGGGGCCAGGACGACCTCACGGACCTGGAGGGCCTCAAGCCCTACCTCCGCGACGAGGACGTCCGGTTCCTCGGCATCCGCGACGCCTACCACGACGATCCCGAACTCGTCGACCTGCGCGCCCTGAAGGTGCCCGTCGTCACCGTCTCCGAACTGCGCGCCTGGGGTCCCGCCGACCTCGCCGCCGCCACCGTGACCGCCTTCGGGACCCCTGCCCTCGACGGCTACTGGGTCCATCTCGACGCCGACGTCCTCGATCCCTCCGTGATGCCGGCCGTCGACAGCCCCGACCCCGACGGCCTCCTGCCGGACGAACTCGTCCTCCTGCTCCGGACCTTGGTCCGCTCCGAGCGCTGCGTCGGGCTCAACGTCACGATCTACGACCCCGATCTCGACCCGGACGGCACCGCCGGAGCGCTGCTCACGGACCTCGTGGTCGCCGCCCTGACCGAAGCCTGACGAGCGGCGCCCCTGGTCAGGAGCGCGCCCGGCGTGTTCCATGGTCGACATGACGACCGTACGACGTGCCGTACTGACCCTGCCCGCGGCCCCGTTGGGCCCGGACAACCCCCTGCCCGCCCTGCGGACCCCGGGCGCGGCGCACGCGGCCGCCCTCCTCGACGCACGCGTCAAGGAGGACGTGCCGCGCGACATGGCACGCCAGTTGGGGTACGCGCCGCTGCGCAGCCTGCTGCCTGTCCCGGTCCGCGACGGCTACGGACGCGAGCGCACCCCCGCCGCGCTCGACGCGATCGTCATCGAGAACGACCGGCTGCGCGCGACCGTGCTGCCGGGACTCGGCGGGCGCGTCCACTCCCTGCACCACAAGCCCACCGGGCGCGAACTGGTCCACCGCAACCCGGTGTTCCAGCCCGCCGCCTTCGCCCTCAACGGCGCCTGGTTCGCCGGCGGGATCGAATGGAACATCGGCGCCACCGGCCACACCACCCTCTCCTGCTCCCCGGTGCACGCCGCGATCGTCCCGGCCCCCGGCGGCGGCGAGATGCTCCGGCTGTGGGAGTGGGAGCGGCTGCGCGACCTGCCCTTCCAGGTCGACCTGTGGCTGCCCGAGGACTCCGACTTCCTGCACGTCGGCGTCCGCGTCCGTAACCCGCACGAGCGGACCGTCCCCGTCTACTGGTGGTCCAACACCGCCGTCCCCGAGGACCGCCGGATCATCGCCCCCGCCGACGACGCCTGGCACCACGGCTACGAGCGCGGCCTGCGCCGCGTCCCCGTCCCGGTCGCCGAGGACGAGACGGGTACGGCGGGGGACCGCACGTACCCGCTGCGCAGCACGCTCCCCGCCGACTACTTCTACGACGTCCCCGAGGAACGACGGCGCTGGATCGCCGCCCTCGACGAGACCGGTACCGGGCTCGTCCAGACCTCCACGGACCTGCTGCGCGGGCGCAAGCTCTTCCTCTGGGGCTCGGCCCGCGGCGGACGGCGCTGGCAGGAGTGGCTCACCGAACCCGGAGCACCCGGATACGCCGAGATCCAGGCCGGACTCGCCCGCACCCAGCTGGAGCATCTGAAGCTGGAGGGCGGCGCGGAGTTCAGCTGGCTGGAGACGTACGGGCCGCTGACCGCCGAGCCCTCGGCGGTCCACGGCGAGGACTGGGCCGCCGCCCGCGCGAGCGTGGAGGAGAGCCTGGAGCAGGCGCTGCCACGGACCGCCGTCGATGCCGCGTACGCGGCATGGCGCGACGGCGCGGCCGACGCCGCACCGGTGACCGTCCTCGCGGCGGGCTCGGGCTGGGGCGCGCTGGAAGTCCTCGCCGGAGGGCACGAGCTGCCGGGAACCCCGTTCCCCGCGTCGACCCTGGGCGCGGAGCAGAAGCCCTGGCTGGAGCTGCTCCGCACCGGCGTCCTGCCACCTCGCGAGGACGGGGCCGCCCCCGGCCCCTCGCTGGTCGCGGACCACTGGCGCGACATGCTGGAGACCGCCCCCGCGGAGCCGCTCACCGAGTACCACCTCGGGATCGCGCAGTGGCACGCGGGCGACCTGGCCCAGGCGGTACGGAGCTGGGAGCGCGGACTCGGGCAGACGGGCATGCGCTGGTGGCCGTTGCTGTACTGCCTCGCCGTCGCCGACGAGGAGGGAGGCCACCCGGAGCGGGCGGCCGAACGCTTCGCGGAGGCCTTCGACACGTTGCCCGGGGACGTGGACACCGTGGTGTCCGCCGCACTGGGCCGCGAGGCCCTCACGGCACTCCTCGCCGCCGGCCGGGTGGCGCAGGCCCGCGCACTCTGGGAGCGGCTGCCCGCGCCGGTCCGCGCACGCGGCGCGTTCCGCTTCGCCGAGGCCCGTCTCCTCCTCGCCGAGGGGCGGAAGCCCGAGGCCCGCGCCGTCTTCGACGCGGGCTTCGAGGTGCCGGACCTGCGGGAGGGCGCCGAGATACTGGGCGACGTGTGGTCGGCGATGACCGACGAACCGCTGCCGGACTCCTACGAGTTCCGGATGCGTCCCTGAGACGTCCCGTCGGACCCGGCCGGTCAGACGGTCCGGCGGTCGACGTACTCGAAGACGGAGCCGTCCGGGTGGACCGCGATCAGATTGCGGCCCACCGGAGTGGGGACCGGGCCGGCCAGGATCTTGGCGCCCGCCTCCGACAGCGAGGTGAACGCCGCGTCCACGTCCTGGACGGAGATGGTCGCGGCGACCTTCCGCAGGACCTCCAGCTCCGACTCGGGTCCGCTCATCAGCAGGAAGCAGCCGATGGCCGCGACCGACACCCCGCCGCGCTCGAAGCGGAGGGCGGAGGCGCCGGTGAGACGCTCGTAGAACTCCACGGCCGGATCGAGGTCGTCGACGCAGACACGAAGCGTGGTCCCCAGAATCTCCATGCCCACGAGCCTAGTTGAGGTTCACGAGACGCGGCAGAGGATCTCTCCGTGCGGGACCATGAACCAGGCGTCCTCCTGCCGGCCCCACTCCCGCCACGTCTCGGAGACGTCGGCCAGCGCGTCGGGCGTCGTGTGACCGCCGTCCACCGCCAGCTTCGCGTACACGGACTCCGTCGTCCGGTCCGCCCACAGACCGCTCCACCACGCCCGCTCCTCCGGCGTCGCGAAGCACCAGGTGGCGGCCGTCGTCGTCACGTCCGTGAACCCCGCCCGCCGCGCCCAGGCGAACAGCCGCCGCCCGGCGTCGGGTTCGCCGCCGTTGGCCCGAGCGACCCGCCGGTACAGCTCCTGCCAGGTCTTCATGGCGGGCGGCTCCGGGTACCAGGCGAAGGATCCGTAGTCGCTGTCCCGGGCGGCGACCACACCGCCCGGACGGCAGACCCGGCGCATCTCGCTCAGCGCCCGCACCGGGTCCCCCACGTGCTGCAGCACCTGGTGGGCGTGGACGACATCGAAGGAGTCGTCGGGGAAGTCCAGGTCGTGGACGTCGGCGACCGCGAACTCCACGTTCTCCAGGCCCCGTTCGGCGGAGGTGGCCCGTGCCTTGTCCAGGACGTCCTCGGCCGCGTCCACCGCGGTCACCCGGCCGGGGGCCACCAGCGCGGCCAGATCGGCGGTGATGGTGCCGGGGCCGCAGCCCACGTCCAGGACGTCCAGACCGGGGCGCAGCTCGGGGATCAGATAGGCCGCCGAGTTGGCGGCGGTGCGCCAGCTGTGCGAGCGCAGCACCGACTCGTGGTGCCCGTGCGTGTAGACGGCGGTCTCCCGCAGCGCTGACTGCTCGGAGGCATGGGTCATGACCGGACTCCCTCGTGTGGGTTGGTGTGGCCACGGTACGCCCGACTGCCGCATGGTGAGATGGCAATCTCGCTATGCGGTCATCGAGTTGATGCGGATCACGCGGCCCGCGCCCGGTGATCCGGGGCGGATCACGGGGCATAGGCCCCGGCAGCCTGGGTACGCGCACGGTGACCTGATCCGGCCGCCGCGAAGACTCGTGGAGGAAGGTCCGTGATGCGGTACGAAACGATGTCCTCGCTCGCCCGGCAGCTCCGCGTGGACGCCGTGCGCGCCGCCGACGCCGCCGGCTCCGGGCATCCGACGTCCTCGATGTCGGCCGCCGAGATCGGAGCCGTGCTGCTCGCCCGGCACCTGCGGTACGACTTCGACCGCCCCGACCACCCGGGCAACGACCGGCTCGTCCTTTCCAAAGGACACGCCTCGCCGCTGCTGTACGCCATGTACCGGGCCGCCGGCGTCGTCGGCGACAGCGAACTGCTCACCTTCCGCGCCAGGGGGAGCCTGCTCGAAGGCCATCCCACGCCCCGGCTGCCCTGGGTCGACGTCGCCACCGGCTCGCTGGGCCAGGGCCTCCCCATCGGGGTCGGCATGGCGCTGGCCGGGAAGTTCCTCGACCGCGTCCCGTACCAGGTGTGGGTGGTGTGCGGCGACAGCGAGATGGCCGAGGGGTCCGTCTGGGAGGCCGTGGAGCACGCCGCCTACTGCCGCCTGGACAACCTCACCCTGATCGTCGACGTCAACCGGCTCGGCCAGCGCGGGCCCACCCGCCACCAGCACGACCTGGGCGCCTACGCCGCCCGCCTCGAAGCCTTCGGCTGGCACACCCTGCGGATCGACGGCCACGACGTCGAGGAGGTCGACGGGGCGCTGCGCGAGGCCCGCGCGACCCTCCGCCGGCCCACCGCGATCCTCGCCGCCACCCGCAAGGGCCGGGGCGTGGCCGCCGTGGAGAACCGCGAGGGGATGCACGGCAAACCGCTCCCCGACGCCGAGGCCGCCATCGCCGAGCTGGGCGGCCGGAGCGATCTGCGGGTCCAGGTGACCGATCCGCCCGCCGCGCTGGTGCCCCGCCCCGGCCGGGACGGCGCGCCGCGGCTCCCGAGGTACACCAGGGGCGAGAAGGTCGCCACCCGGGACGCCTACGGGCATGCGCTCGCCGCCCTCGGCGCGGTCCGCGGCGACATCGTCGCGCTCGACGGCGAGGTCGGCGACTCCACCCGTACCGAGTTCTTCGCGAAGGCGCACCCCGAGCGCTACTTCGAGTGCTGGATCGCCGAGCAGCAGCTCGTCGGAGCCGCCGTAGGACTCCAGGCGCGCGGCTACGTCCCGTACGCCTCGACCTTCGCCGCCTTCCTCACCCGCGCGTACGACTTCGTCCGGATGGCGGCCGTCAGCAGGGCCGGGATCAACCTCGTCGGCTCGCATGCCGGGGTGTCCATCGGCCAGGACGGGCCGAGCCAGATGGGTCTGGAGGATCTGGCGATGCTGCGTGCCGTGCACGGCAGCACCGTGCTCTACCCCTGCGACGCCAACCAGACGGCGAAGCTGGTCGTGGCCATGGCCGACCTCGAAGGCGTCCGCTATCTGCGCACCACCCGCGGCGGCACCCCCGTCGTGTACGGGCCCGACGAGGAGTTCCCGGTCGGCGGGAGCAAGGTGCTCCGCGGCCACGGCGAGGACGACCGGGCGACCGTCGTCGCGGCCGGGGTGACCGTGCACGAGGCGCTGAAGGCGGCCGACCGGCTCGCGGAGCACGGTCTGCCGATCCGGGTGATCGACCTCTACTCCGTCAAGCCGGTGGACACCGAGACCCTCGACCAGGCGGCCGGGACGACCGGCTGCGTCCTGACGGTGGAGGACCACCATCCCGAGGGCGGGCTCGGCGACGCCGTCGCCGAGGCGTACGCCAACGGGCACGGCGGAATGCCCCGCCTGGCACGACTCGCCGTGCGCTCGATGCCCCTCTCCGCGACCCCGGAGGAACAGCTCCACGAGGCCGGCATCGACGCCGACGCGATCGTCTCGGCGGTCGAACTGATGCTGGAGCGCGTGCTGGTGCGCTAGGCCCGACGGACCTGACGGTCACTCATATGACGAACCCGTGAACGGACCGTTCCCGGGGCTCTCGTACGCCTAGCATCGGGCCCGCCGCCACGCTCGTCGCGCCACCGCCACCCTCGTCGTGCCCCCACGCCGCCCCCGAAATCCCGCACGCCGTCGTCCCCCCGCCCTCCGCCGCACCGCCGCTCCCACCCTCCGCCGCACCCACCCTCCGACATACCCCCGCTCCCGCATCCGCCGTCGCACCCGAGGAGAAACGTGCCCCACGTGTCCGTGCCGGACCGCCGGTCCCTGCTGAAGGTGCTCGCCACCGTCCCCGCGGCCTCCATACTCGGTGGACCGGCCGCCGCGGCCCCCGCGACGGCGGCCTCCGGGCCAGGCATCGTCAAGCCGCTGCCGCCCGAGCTGTTCACGATCCGCGGGACCAACGCCGAGTCCCGCTTCGACTCCTTCCGGAACACCGGCCTCCTCACCCCCACGGACCGCTTCTTCGTCCGCAATCACACCTCCACCCCCGTCCTCGACGCCGCCACCTGGCGGCTCACCCTCTGGGGCGACGGACTGCACGGCCGCGGCCCCGTCCACTTCACCTACGGACAGCTGCGGGACCTCCCCTCCGTCACCCGGACGGCCCTGGTCGAGTGCGCCGGAAACGGCCGCAGCCTCTACGCCACCCAGCAGGGCGAGACCGTCAGCGGTACCGCCTGGACCCTCGGCGCGGTCGGCGCCGCCCGCTGGCGCGGGGCCCGCCTCTCCGACGTGCTGCGCCGCGCCGGGATCGCCGCGGACGCCGTGGACGTACAGCCGAGCGGCCTGGACGACGAGTACGTCACCGGGGGCGTGAACCTCGGCCGGGTCCGCCGGCCGCTGCCGGTGGCCAAGGCGCTCGACGACGTGATCCTCGCGTACGAGATGAACGGCGAGCCCCTTCCGTACGACCACGGACACCCGGTCCGCCTCGTCGTGCCGTCCTGGGTCGGCATCGCCTCCATCAAGTGGCTCGGCGACATCCAGGTCTCCACCATCCCGCTCTCCTCGCCCTGGTCCACCGACTACTACCGGCTCTTCGGCGCGGCGCATCCCCCCGGCGGCAGCGCGCCGATCACCCGCCAGACTCTCAAGTCCGGGTACGAGCTCCCCTTCGGCGCCACGCTGGAGGCCGGCCGCGTCCACCACCTCACCGGCCGTGCCTGGTCCGCCCTCGCGCCCGTGCGCAGGGTGGAGTTCTCGGCCGACGGCGGCGCCCGATGGCGCCCCGCCCGGCTCCTCGACGCCCCCCGACGTGACGGCTGGGTCCGCTGGACCGTGCCGTGGCGCCCGCACCGCACCGGCCCGGCGACCCTGCTCTCCCGTACCACCGACGCGGCCGGGAACGTCCAGCCCGAGCGGGCCGTCCACAACACCCAGGGCTACCTCTTCAACGCGGTGGTCCGACACCCGGTCGCCGTCGTCTGAGGCAGCGAACCTCCCCGAACCTTCGTATAAAGGGCACTGTGGGCGCCGTGCGGGCGCGAACCGGTGCTCCAGGAGGTACGGGAGATGAGGCAGACGGCTCCGGAAGGCCGCGGACCGGTGCGCTACGGCCCTCCGGCACCGGAACCGGGTCTGCCCGTACTCCCGGGACTCGCCGCGATCCTCGCCGCCGCCGCCGGCCGCACCACCGTCGAACCACCCGGCGGCGGGCCCGTGCTCCGCGAGGCCGCCAGCGGCTACTGGTGGCGGCGCGGCCTGCGCACCCACGGCGAGGACGTGGTCGCGGCCCCGGGCGCGCAGCCCCTGCTGCTCGCCCTGATCGCCGCCCACGGCGGCGACGTCCTGATGCCCCGGCCGTGCCCCGCCTGGTGGACCCCGCAGGCCCGTCTCCTGGGCCGCCCCGCCTATCACGTGCCCACCCCCGCCGAGTGCGGTGGCGTACCCGACCCGTACGCCCTGCTCGAAACCGTCCGCCGGGTCCGGGCCGAGGGCGGCCACCCGCGGCTGCTGCTGCTCTCCGTCGCCGACGACCCCACCGCCACCGTCGCGCCGCCCGAACTCGTCCGCGAGGCATGCGAGGCAGCCGTCGCCGAGGGGCTGCACATCATCAGCGACGAGACCTGGCGCGACACCCTGCACCGGCGCCACGACACCGTCCTCCTCAGCCCCGCCGAGATGTGCCCGGACGACGTCACCGTCCTGTACGACCTGGCCGGCGCCCTCGCCCCGGTCGCCTGGCCCTGCGCCGTCGCCCGCTTCCCGCCCACCGACCCCTCACGCGCCGACCGCTACACCGACCCCCGCGCCCGCACCCTCGACATCCTCACCGCGCTCGGCGCCTTCGTCGCGGGACCGGTCGCCCCCGCCGCCGCGCACGCCCTCGACGAGCCGGAGGACGTCACCGTACGGGCGGCCCTCTCCGCCGGTCTCCACGCGCGCGTGGCCGCCGCCGCGCACCGGGCGGTCCTCACCGCCGGCGCGCTCGCCCGGCCCCCGCAGGCCGGCCGCCACCTCTACGCCGACCTCGGCCCGCTCCGGGCCGGGCTCGCCGCCCGGGGTGTCACCGACTCCATGGAGCTGGAGAACCACCTCAGCGAGCGGCTCGGCACCCCGGTCCCCGGCGGGCACCGTTTCGGCGACGAGATCGGCGCCCTGCGCGTGCGGTTCGACACCGGAGCCTTCCTCGGATCGACGGAGGAGGAGCGGATGGAGTCCCTCACCGCGGCGGAGCCGGTGGAATTGCCGCACGTGGCCCGCGCGTTGAGCTCCTTCGGAGCGGCGCTGGAGGAACTCCGGTGACACCCGGGACACTTCGGACCCCCGTACGCCCGTAGCACGTCCTCGACGACCTGCGCAGAACGGAGCTCGCAGATGACGGAACAGACGGCACGGCCCGCGCGGGCCCCACGGACCGGATCCGACGGCCGGGCCGCATCGGACGGCCGGATCGGGTCGGAGGACCGGACCGCATCCGACGGGCGGACCGCACCCGCACCTGCCGCATCCGACGGCCTGACCGCTCCCGCCGCCCCCGTCCTCCAGCCCCTCGGCCGGACCAGGACCGACTGGCCGCGTTCCTTCGCCGACCGGCTCACCGCGCCGCTCCCCGGCGTCCGCGCGATGGCCCGGCTCGCCCGCGAGGGCGCCGTGCGCCCCGGCCCGGAAGGTCTGCGCGACATCCCGCTGCTGCCGTTCGCCCCCGGCCCGCTGCCCGCCGCCGGGCCCGACACGCTCGCCGTCACCTGGGCCGGCCACGCCAGCTGGATCCTGCGCGTCGGCGGTCTGACCGTTCTCACCGACCCCGTCTGGTCCCGTCGGATCCTCGGCACCCCGACCCGGATCACCCCCGTCGGGGTGCGCTGGGAGGACCTGCCACCGGTGGACGCCGTCGTCATCAGCCACAACCACTTCGACCACCTCGACGCCCCCACCCTCAAACGGCTGCCCCGGGACACCCCCGTCTTCGTCCCCGCCGGTCTCGGCCGCTGGTTCACCCGTCGCAGATTCCACCGGGTCACCGAACTCGACTGGTGGGAGGCGGCCGAACTCGACGGTGTGCGCTTCGAGTTCGTCCCCTCGCACCACTGGTCCAAGCGGACCCTCCTCGACACCTGCCGCTCGCTGTGGGGCGGCTGGGTCCTCACCGACCCCTTCGACCGCCGGGTCTACTTCGCCGGCGACACCGGCTACGGCCACTGGTTCGCCGAGATCGGGCGCCGCCACCCCGGGATCGACCTCGCGCTGCTCCCCATCGGCGCCTACGCCCCCCGCTGGTGGCTCAGCGACGTCCACACCGACCCCGAGGAGGCCGTCCGCGCCTTCCAGGACCTCGGGGCACGGCGGATGGCGCCGATGCACTGGGCGACCTTCGTCCTCTCCGCCGAGCCGGTCCTCGAACCCCTCACCCGGGTCAGGGCCGCCTGGGAGCGGGCCGGACTGCGCCGCGAGGACCTGTGGGACCTCCCCGTCGGCGCCTCACGCGTGCTTCTGCCCTGACCTGCTGTCGCGCCCGGCTCCCCGTATCCGCCGCCACAGCGCGGGAGCCCCGCTGATCAGCACCGTCAGCGCCACCGCCGCCAGCACGCCCTGCCACGGATCGGGGAACAGCGAGCCGCCGAGGATCCCGATCAGCTGGTACGTCGCCGCCCACGCCAGACAGGCCGGCACGTCCCCACGGACGAACCGGCGCAGCGGCACCCGCGCCAGCAGACACGCCAGCATCACCGGAATCCGCCCGGCCGGCACCAGCCGCGACAGCACGAGCACCGACACCTGGTGGGTCTCCAGCTTCGCCTGCGCCTGCGCGAGGCGGTCGGGGGCGGCCCGGCCCCGCAGCACCTCCAGCCAGCGCGAGCCGTTCCGCGACCGCACCCCGCGCTGCCCCAGCCAGTACAGCGTCACATCGCCCAGGAGCGCGGCGGAGGCCGACACCAGGAACACGAAGAGCAGCGACAGCGGAGACGTCTGGTGGAAGGCGACCACGGCCGCCGAGCTGACGATCGCGCCCGTCGGTACGACCGGCACCAGCGAACCCAGCGCCACCAGCGCGAACAGCGTGGGATAGCCGACCGCCTGCTGCGTCGACTCGGGCGGCAGGTCCCGTACCGCCCCCATCAGATCGATCACGGGGCGACCTCGGGCCGCACCCGCTCGCCGTGGCCGAGGAGGTGCACCGCCACCTTCGGCGCGAGCCGCGCCGCGTGCCGGACGAACTCGTCGCCCGGGGCATGGAACTCGTGCGGCCGGATGGCGTCCATGCCGATCGGCCAGTACGTGCCGTAGTGCACCGGGACCGCCGCCGCGGGGGAGAGCGCCGCGAGCGCCCGCGCCGCGCGCCGCGCGTCCAGATGCCCGTGTCCCAGATAGGGACCCCAGCCGCCCACCGGCAGCAGCGCCACGTCCACCGGGCCGACCGCCTCGGCCATCCCGTCGAAGAGACCGGTGTCGCCGGCGAAGTACGTCCGGGCCTCGCCCTCGACGACATACCCGAGCGCGGGGGAGCGGTGCGGCCCCAGCGGAAGCCGCCGGCCGTCGTGCAGCGCCGGTACGGCCCGCACGGTCACGCCCTCCACCGTCACCGCGTCGCCCGGCTCCAGCTCCGTCAGCCGCAGACCCCGGCCGTCGAGCCTCCGCAGCCCCGCCACCGCGCCCGGCGCGCCGCGCGGCACGATCAGCCGCGTCCCGGGCGCGAGCCGGGCCAGCGAGGGCAGATGCAGATGGTCGGCGTGCAGATGGGAGACGAGCACCGCCTCCGCGGCCGCGGCCTCGGGCGGCGGCAGCGCGCCGCGGCGCCGCCGCAGATGCGCGAGCCGGCGCGCGAAGAGCGGATCGGTGAGGAACCGGACCCCGGAGTCCTCGACCGTGCAGGTGGCATGACCCCACCAGGTGACCTCCACCGGTACGCCGCCTTCCGCCCGAGTCGATGCGCTGATACCGAGGGTAGATGTCCCGAGCGGGCGACGCGGGGCGTCCGAGGCGGGTCGCGGGGGTAGCGATCGTGGAGCAAGGCGATGGGAGCCGTGGTGAGCACGATGGGGACGACCTGCCATTCGATGCAGTGTCCGCGCTGCGGGGGCGTGCTGGCCGTGACCCAGGACGGCTGGCAGATCTGTCATACGTGTGGCTACTCCTCGCCACCGTGAGGCCCGGGAGCGGTGGGAAGGGACGCCCTCCTCGCCCGAGCCGGTTCGGAGTAGGGTCGCTCCATGGACGACGTTCGGGTGGCGGCGATCGCCAGCCTCACCCCGCTCGAGGAACTCGACAGCGACCCCTTCCTGGTCGACACCCGCAGCCAGCACGCGATGTGCGCCCGGTGGGCCCTGCACAAGGGCTACGTCGTGGCGAGACAACTGCTCTGCTACGGGATCCGGCCCGACCACGCCGCGCTCTGGGCCGATGTGGACGCCGGGCACGTCGACCTCTTCGTCGCCCCCAACGAACGGGTGCTCGCACGGGCGTTGACCGACGTGCCGGCGTTCTTCGCGGAGTGCGAGCGACGGGGCGTACGGCTGGAGACCGCGGGTCTCGACGAGCCGGTGTACGACGCCGCGGCCAAGGCCGACGTGCACCGCCGCCTCTCGATGCCCACGGCCGGCTACGACGGTTGTTAGTGCCGTCCTCCGGTGTCCGCGCACCCCTTTCCCGCCCTGACCGCGCCCCTGGGTGATGTGCCACGCTTGAGGCAGGTAACGGGTGAAAGGTGAACCAGGCGTGGGTGACGGGCGATGGCGTACCGCCGGCCGCTGGCGGACCGCGGGGAGCGCGCTGGTGCGGGTGGTCGTGGTCTGGGCGGTGTCGACGCTGACCATGCTGGCCCTGGCCGGACTGCTGCCCGACTTCCAACTCCAGTCCGCCGACGGCGACAGCATCACCCGTACCGCCCTCACCGCGGTCTGGGGCGCCGGTGCGTTCGGTCTGCTCGGCGCGCTGGTGTGGCCCGTGATCGTCCGGGCGCTGCTGCTCGTACCGGCCCTGGTCCTCGGCCTGTTGGTGTTCTTCCTCAACGGTTCCCTGCTGCTGATCGCGCTCTGGCTCATCCCCGACGGCCGCGGCGCCGCCGACCCGGAGACCGCCGTCGTGGTCGCCGCGGTGATGTCGGCCGTCGCCTCGGCCACCTCCACCGCGCTCGCGGTCCGCGACGACGACGCCTATCGCCGCCGCCTCTACCGGCTCGCCGACCGCAGGCGCCCCCGGGCCGTGAACGGGGGTCCGCGCACGCCACCGGGCGCAGGGGGAGGCCCCGAACCCGTCCCCGGCACGCTCTTCCTGCAACTCGACGGCGTCGGGCACCTGGTGCTGCGGGACGCCGTGGCCGACGGGCTGATGCCCACCGTCGCCGACTGGCTCGACAGCTCCCACCGGCTCACCCCCTGGCGCACCGACTGGTCGAGCCAGACAGGCGCCAGCCAGCTCGGCATCCTGCACGGCTCCAACGAGGACGTGCCCGCCTTCCGCTGGTACGAGAAGGACAGCGGCCGGCTGATGGTCTCCAACCGCCCCGCGAGCGCCGTCGAGCTCCAGCGGCGGGCCATCGAGCGCACCGGGGACGGCGGGCTGCTGACCGTCGACGGCGCCTCCCGGGGCAACCTCTTCAGCGGCGGCGCCGACCAGCTCGCCCTCGTGCTGTCGATGGCCGCCCGCCGCGGTCGGCGCAACCGCTCGCGCGCCGGGTACTTCACCTACTTCTCCGACCCCGCCAACGCGGTCCGTACGGCGGGGTCGTTCGTCGCCGAGGCCGCCCGCGAGGTGGTCCAGTCGATCCGGGCGCGGCTGCGCAAGGAGACCCCGAGGGTCTCGCGGGGCGGCACCTACCCCTTCATCCGGGCCTTCGCCACCGTGGTGGAGCGCGATGTCGTCGTGGCCGCGGTGATCGGGGACCTGCTGGCCGGGCGGACCGCCGTCTACGCCGACCTCGTCGCCTACGACGAGGTGGCCCACCACTCCGGCCCGCACGGCCATGACACCGACCGCGTCCTCGCCCGGCTCGACCGTTCGCTCGCGCTGATCGCCAAGGTCGCCGAGCACGCGCCCCGCCCGTACCGGATCGTGCTCCTCTCCGACCACGGCCAGAGCCCCGGAGAGACCTTCGAGGGCGCGTACGGGCTCACCCTGCGGGATCTCGTACGCGCCGGATGCGGGCTGCCCGTGCCGCGCCGGGTCCGGCGGAACCGCTGGGGGCACCCCCAGACGGAGTCTGGGGAGGGCTCGGAGGCCAGGGACGCGGCGCGCGACGCGCTGCGCAGCGCGCTGCACCGACCGGTGGACGAGGACGGGGGAGCGGTGCCCGACAAGGCCGGGCCCGTCGTGCTCGCCTCCGGCAACCTGGGGCTCATCTCCTTCCCCGGCGTGCCGCACCGGATGACCCGCGAGGAGATCGAGCGCCGCCACCCCGCGCTCCTGCACACCCTCGCCAACCATCCGGGCATCGGCTTCCTGCTGGTCGCGAGCGCCGAGCACGGCTCGGTCGTGCTCGGCAGGGACGGCGCGGAGGTGCCGGTCGCCGAGCTCGCCGACGACGGGCCGCTCGCGGTCTTCGGGCGGGGGGCGGCGGACGCGGTACGGCGCACGGACGGGTTCCCGCACGTCGCCGACATCATGGTCAACTCGATGTACGACCCGGCGACCGGCACCGTGCATGCCTTCGAGGAGCAGATCGGTTCGCACGGCGGTCTCGGCGGCGAGCAGTCGCACCCCTTCCTGCTCTCGCCCGTGGAATTCTCGGCGCCGGTCGCGGCCGGGGCCGAACTCGTGGGCGCCGAGCAGCTCCACCGGGTGCTGCGCCGCTGGCTGAGAGAGTGCGTGGGGCCGCAGGTGCCGCTGGAGATTTCCCCGCCCACACGCGATGCGGAAGCGTTTCTTCCGGTCAAGGGCATCGCCGGACCGGACAAAAGCAGCTGATTTGGTGGGGCGTCTCGCCTGCCGGACCATGGTCGGGTTTGCACGACGAGAGGCGCACCACCCCCCATGAGCACGGCCATATCCGAACAGTCCGCAGAAGAGACCAAGCACGCCCGGCGATTCGGACTGCCGATCGCCACCGCCCTGGTCATGGGCAACATCATCGGCGGCGGAATCTTCCTGCTCCCCGCCTCCGTCGCCCCCTTCGGCACGATCAGCCTGGTCGCCTTCGGCGTCCTCACCCTGGGCGCGATCGCCCTCGCCCTCGTCTTCGGCCGGCTCGCCCACCGCCACCCGCAGACCGGCGGCCCGTACGTCTACGCCCGTGCCGCCTTCGGCGACTTCGCGGGATTCCTCGCGGCCTGGTCGTACTGGATCACCGCCTGGGTCTCCAACGCGGCCCTCGCCGTGGCCGCCGTCGGCTACCTCGACGTGCTGATCCCCGTCCACGAGTCGAAGCTCGCGACCATCGCCGCGGCGCTCACGCTCCAGTGGCTTCCCGCGCTCGCCAACCTCGCCGGGACCCGGTACGTGGGGGCCGTGCAGCTCGTCGCGACCGTCCTCAAGTTCGTGCCGCTCCTCCTGGTCGCCGTCGGCGGACTGTTCTTCTTCGACAGCGCCAACCTCGGACCGTTCCAGGCCGGCGAGGGCGGCGCGCTCGGCGCGGTCTCCGCCTCCGCCGCGATCCTGCTCTTCAGCTACCTGGGCGTCGAGTCCGCGGCCGTCAGCGCGGGCGAGGTCCGCGATCCGCGGCGCAACGTCGGCCGTGCCACCGTCCTCGGCACCCTGGGCGCCGCCGCGATCTACCTCCTGGGCACGCTCGCCGTCTTCGGTACGGTCGCCCACGACCGGCTCGTCGAATCCTCCGCGCCGTTCTCGGACGCCGTGAACGCCATGTTCGGCGGCTCGTGGGGTGGCGCCGCCATCGCCTGTATGGCTCTCGTCTCCGTGGTCGGCGCGCTCAACGGCTGGACCCTGCTGAGCGCCCAGACCCCTTACGCGGCCGCGCGCGACGGGCTCTTCCCGCAGGTCTTCGCCCGGAAGCGGCGCGGCGTCCCGACCGTCGGCGTCCTCGTCACCGTCGTCCTGGCCTCGCTGCTGACGGTCTACAACTACACGGTCGGCACCGAGGGCGTCTTCGAGATCCTCGTCCTCGTCACCACCTTCACCGCCACCGTCCCCTACCTGCTGTCGACAGCCGCCCAGATCTACTTCCTGCTCTCCGGCCGGTCCGAGCGCGTCGACCGCGCCCGTCTGATCCGCGACGGGGTCCTGGCCGGGGCCGCCTTCGGCTTCTCCATGTGGCTCGTGGCGGGCTCGGGGTACGCGGCGGTGTACCAGGGCGTGCTGTTCCTCTTCGCAGGTGTGCTCGTGTACGCGTGGATGTCGGCCCGCAAGGTGCGGCGGGAGACCGAGCCGACCGGCCCGGACCCCGTCTCCGTGCCGGGTCCGGCGCGGGCGGCCGACGGCGCGTCCGAGCGCGTGAATTCGGGCGCTTCCGCGTAGGCCGCCCGGGCGGAATCGCCGCCCGCCGCGGCACGTCGGGCCCGTAGCGGGGCAGTACGCATCTCCGTGAGCCCCGCTCCCGTGTCGCGTACCGAACCCGCCGTCCCGGCGGGCGAGCCGGTGCGCGACGGGGCCGGGTACGACGCGGAGGCACCGGCCGGACACGGCGCCCACACGGGCGCCCCGCCCCCCGCCGGCCGACGCAGGCACCCCCGAGCCTCCGCCCTCGGGCGGGCCGTGGTTCCGGTGCTGCTCGTGCTGGCCGCCCTCTTCGGGACCTACGGCGGCGCCGTAGGCCCCGGAGCGGGCGAGGTGCTGCCCGCCGCGGCCGGCGCGGCCGACCCCGGTGCGGAGACGCACGAGGCGGGTGAGGCCGAGCCCACCGCCGCGGCTCCCCGGAGCCGCTCGCGCCACGGGGCCGCACCCCGCGACGGCGGTCGCCGGCGCGGACCGGCGGCGTCCGGCCCCGCCGTCGCACCCGTACCCGTGCCCGTACCGAGCCCGCGCGACGACGCCCGGCGGTGCGTGGTGATGCGCTGCTGAGAGGCCCGTACCTCTCACAGCACCCTCACCCCCCACCGCAAGGAGCTTCGCCATGCCCGTCGACCCCTTCGCCGTCCTCCGCGCCCTTCTGCGGGCCGAGGCCGCCCGCAACGCACGCGGCGCGTCCGCCGAGCCGGAACGCGCCCCGGCCCGTGAGCCGGAACCCGTCCGCGAGGAGCGTCCCGCCCGCTAGGGCGTGTTGCGAAAGTCCCGCCTGCCCCGCGACGCTCCCCCAGCTACCGCTGGGAGGTACCCCCAGGCACGCACTCCCCCGTAGCCCTTCGGGCACGGGAGGTGCGCCCACGCTGTGTTGGAGGGATCGCCCGAGTACGCCCGGTACGAGGGCGACCCTCCGCCTTGCGAGCGCACGCTTGCCCAAGCTCTCGGCTGCGCTTGAGCAGGGGAGACCCCCATGACGCCGCGGGGCCCGCCCTGCGGGCGGACGGCGCTACTTTCGCAACACGTCCTAGGACCGGGCCGGCGGGCGGAGTTGCGGAGCGGTGCACCGTGCACGAGGATCATCCGATGATCCCGGCCGACCGGTACGCCACTCCCGATCGGTCCGCCGGCCCCGCCGACCGGCTGAAGCCGTTCGGCATGCGGCTCCTCGCCGTCGCCCGGCACCCCTACTGGGACCGCCCCGACCCCTCGTACCTGATCCGCCGCTGGCCCGATCTCACCGCGCTCTGCCTCGCCACGCTCTTCTTCTGGTCCTCCCTCACACCCTCGCTCGTCCCGCGCCCCTGGTACCTCCAAGCGCTCGTCGGCGGTATCACCGCCGCCATCGGCTACGCCCTCGGTTCCGTCCTGGCCTGGCTCTTCCGGGCGCTCGTGCGAGGGCGCCCCGGAGAGCGGGCGCGGGCCAGATGCTGGCAGGTGTACTGGGTGGTGGCCCCCGCCCTCTCGATCCGGCTGATCTCCGAGAGCGCCCAGATGCAGCGTCAGCTCCGGGTCCTGCAAGGTCTGCCGACCGCCCTCACCTGGCACACCCCGATGATCGCGCTGATGGCGATCGGGCTCCTGCTCGCGCTCCTCCTCGTCGCCCGCGGCGTCCGCCTCGGCTCCGCCAAGCTGATCCGGCTGCTGGGCCGGCTCCTGCCCAAGCCCGTCGCCTTCGCGGTCGGGGCCGTGTTCTCCACCCTCGTCGTGCTCGTCGGCGTCCGGGACGTGGTCTTCGACCGGGGGATCATCGACGTCGCCGACCGGATCGCCGAGGCCACCAACGGCGATACCAAGGACGGCATCCACCCACCCGTCTCGCGGTACGTCTCGGGCGGCCCGGGCTCCCTGCTCCGCTGGGAGAACCTCGGGCTGCAGGGCCGCAACTTCACCGGCGCCGTACCGACCGGCGACGGCATCGCGGCCTGGAGCGGGCGCCCGGCCCTCGACCCGGTCCGCGTCTACATACCCTCCGCGGTGCCCGCCGCCTTCGAGGACGAGCGCCCCTTCAGGGCCCAGGCCGCACTGGCCGTCCGGGAACTGGAGCGCACCGGCGCCTTCGAACGCCGGGTGCTCGTCGTCGCCGGCACCACCGGCACCGGCTGGGTGAACCCGAACGTCGCCGAGCCGCTGGAGTACATGTACGGCGGCGACACCGCGATCGTCGCCGTCCAGTACTCGTACCTGCCCAGTTGGGTCTCCTTCCTCGTCGACAAGGAGAAGGCGGGCCAGGCGACCCGGGAACTCGTCCGGGCCGTGCGCGCCCGCCTCGACGCGCTCCCCGCCGAGGACCGGCCCAAGCTCCTCGTCACCGGCGAGAGCCTCGGCGCCTACGCCGTCGAGGCGTCCTTCGACGGCCCCGACGACATGCTCGCCCGGACCGACGGGGCGCTGCTCCTCGGCGCCCCCGACTTCTCCCCGGCGTCCCGGGAGATCCGCCGCGACCGGGACCCCGGCAGCCCGGTGTGGCGCCCGCAGTACCAGGGCGGAGCACAGGTGCGCTTCGCCCAGTTCCCGCAGGCGGACCTCGTCAGGCCCCCGGCCCGCTGGGAGTGGCCCCGCGCGGTCTATCTGCAGAACGCCTCCGACCCGATCGTCTGGTGGTCGCCGGACCTCCTCCTGGAGCGCCCCGACTGGCTGGACCATCCGCTCGGCCCGGACATCACGCCCGAGATCGACTGGTTCCCCTTCGTCGCCTTCTGGCAGACCTCGATCGACATGGCCGTCTCGTACGAGGTCCAGGCGCCGCACGGCCACCGCTACGGCACGGGCGCCGTCGACGGCTGGGCGGCGGTCGCCCCGCCCGAGGGGTGGACGGACGCCGACACGACCCGGCTGCGCGCCTTCATCAAGGACCGCAAAGCCGCGTACTGAGTACACGGCGGCGGATCAGCCGCTTCAGCCGGCTTCCTGGACGCTCTTCTCCGCGGTGCCCCTGCCGTGCAGGGTGACCAGCGTCGTCAGACCGGCGGCGAGGACGACGAGTGCGACGAGGGCCGGGACAAGGGCGACGAGAGCGCCGGCCGCCAGCGCGCACACCCCGCCCACGGCGAGGACCGTCGGACGTCGGCCGGAGGTGCGCAGCACGATGGCGGCCCCGCCGAGCAGGAAGACGCCGACTCCGCCCGTCAACGACCAGGCCACGACGCCGTGCAGCGGTTCGGAGAGGTCGTAGTGGCCGGTGTCCGCGACCTGTTGCAGGACCTTCTTCATCCCGAGCGCGCACAGCACCACACCCGCGACCAGCGGAAGGTGCAGGAAGGTGTACACGTCCCGGGCGAACCGGGTCCGCTCGTCGCCCTCCAGCGCCTCCAGCCGATGCTCCGCCCCCTCCGCCAGCCGCCGGAAGTACAGCGCCCAGAGCGCGGCCGAGAGGAGCAGCCCGGCCGCCGCGGCGCCCAGGACCGCGACCGTGATCGGGAAGCCGGACACCCCGACGCCCATCGCCACGATCGACTCGCCGAGCGCGATGATGACGATCAGTCCGTGCCGCTCGGAGAAGTGTCCGGGGGAGTTGACCCGCCAGCCGGAGGCTCCGGTGACATAGATCCCGCCGTAGTCGATGACCACCGCGCCCAGCCACAGCAGGAGTTGGACCTTGCCCGTGTACGCGGAGCCGATGAGGAGCAGCACCAGCGGCGGCGCCACGGAGAGCAGCGCCGTACGCCGCAGGGTGGCCCGCAGGGCGGTGTCGTCGGGGCTGGAGATCCAGTACGAGACCAGATGGAGGGTGCGCACGGCTCCGTAACAGAGCACGAAGAGGAGCGGGGCCGAGAGCCCGCCGGGTGCGTCCGCGAACACCTCGGGCACCACGAGCGACACGATGAAGACGACGGCCATCACGACGACGAGCACCGCGAACAGCGCCCCGGAGTCGGCCCGTACGACATTGCCCAGCCAGGCGAAGCAGCACCAGCACCACCACAGCAGCGCGAGCACGATCATCGCGCCGACCACCCGCATCGTCGACGGATCGGCCGCCATCAGGGCGGTCACCTGAGTGATCGCGTACACGAAGACCAGGTCGAAGAAGAGTTCAGCGGGCGTCACCCGGTGGTCGTCCCCGGCCGCGACCATCCGCGCTCGGTCCTTGCGCCGTGCCATGTGAGCTCCCCGCGTCCTCGGTACGGCCCCCGCCGCCACGGCGCGAACAATACCCACGACCGGCGGCGGGCGAAGCGATCTCCGGGATCAGGCGGACCGAGGTCACGCCACCGTCCGTGCGTCGATCTCGGCGATCAGGGCCTCGATGCGCGTCCTGATCTCGTCGCGGATGGGGCGGACGGCGTCGACGCCCTTGCCGGCCGGGTCTTCGAGGGCCCAGTCGAGGTACCTCTTGCCGGGGAAGACCGGGCAGGCGTCGCCGCAGCCCATGGTGATGACGTAGTCGGACGCCTGGACGGCCTCGGTGGTCAGGACCTTCGGCGTGGCGGCGGAGATGTCGACGCCGACCTCCCTCATGGCCTCGACCGCGGACGGGTTGACCTGGTCGCCCGGGACGGATCCGGCGGAGCGGACCTCGATCCGGTCGCCCGCGAGATGGCTCAGGAATCCGGCTGCCATCTGGGAGCGGCCGGCGTTGTGGACGCAGACGAAGAGCACGGAGGCGAGCGGAGCGGTCATCGGTTCTTCCTTGGGGGCGGGAACGGTGCGGGGGAGGTTCGTCGGTCGACGGCTTGGGGAGAGCTCGTCTACCGCGAGACGTCCGTCGGGAAGGGCCAGGTCCGAAGCCCTCGGTCATGTCTGCATGGGGACCCCCTGGGCTCACGGGGTCAGCCCAGCCTGGTATCAGCGCCGAGTGATGTGACAGTATCAGTCCATGCTGACGTCAGTCGATACTGATCTGATCCGGATTCTGGGTGATCCCCTGCGCCTCCGGATCGTGACTCTGCTCGCCCGCGAGACGCTGTGCACCACTCACCTCGTGGAGGAGACCGGTGCCAAGCAGACCAACCTCTCCAACCACCTGAAGGTGCTGCGCGAGGCCGGGGTCGTCGAGACCGAACCCTGCGGCCGGTTCACCTACTACCGCCTCAAGCCGGACGTCATCGAAGGCCTGGCCGCGCAGTTCGCCGCCCTCGCCGAGGCCGCGCGCGCCAACGCCGACACCAAGAGAGCCTGCCCGTAACGCTCTCGCCCCACCTGCCGAGGAGACCCAGCCAGTGACCGCCACCGAGCCCGCCGCGAGCGACGCCATAGCCGCCGACACGTCGCCGCGGCCCGCCCCCGGCGCCACCCCGCCCCGCACCCCGCTCGCCGCCCGAGCCACCGCCGAATTCGTCGGCACCGCCGCCCTGGTGGCGATCGTCGTCGGCTCCGGCATCCAGGCCACCGGCCTCACCGACGACGTCGCCCTGCAGCTGCTCGCCAACTCCACCGCCACCGTCTTCGGCCTCGGCGTCCTGATCGCCCTCCTCGGGCCGGTGTCCGGCGCGCACTTCAACCCTGCGGTCACGCTGGCCGAATGGTGGACGGCCAGGCGCGGGGGCGCCGGTGTGAACGGCCGTGAGCTGGCGGCCTACATCCCCTCCCAGGTCCTCGGCGCGATCGCGGGCGCGATCCTGGCGGACGCGATGTTCGGCGAGCCGCTGGTGAAGTGGTCCACGCACGACCGCTCGGCAGGCAACCTCCTCCTCGGCGAGGTCGTGGCCACGGCCGGACTGATCCTGCTGATCTTCGGCCTGGCCCGCACCGACCGGCTCCGCTTCGCCCCCGTCGCGGTCGCCTCCTACATCGGCGCCGCGTACTGGTTCACCTCGTCCACGTCCTTCGCGAACCCGGCAGTGACCATCGGCCGTGCCTTCACCGACACCTTCGCCGGCATCGCCCCCGCCTCCGTCCCCGCGTTCGTGGGCATGCAGCTGATCGGCGCGGCCATGGGCCTCGCCCTGGTCGCGGTCATCTTCATGCGAGGCAGGACGACCACGGCCTGAACGCGCGGCAGGACGACCGCGGCCTGAACGCGAGGCGGGACGGCCACGGCCGGACGTGAGACAGGACGACCGCCGCCTGAGGTGGCTCGTGGACGTGGCGGCGATCGGTCCGGGCTCGCCGCCGGCCTCGCCTACGGCACCGCGCCGGCTTGGGCCAGGATCGCGGCCCGAGCGGCAATCGGCACCGGATCCGGGATCACGCCGAGCGGCTGCCCTCTCCGTCCGGGCGGGGGACGGCGGCCGCGGCGGCCCGCGTCTGCAACGCGTCCAGTACTGCTTCGTGCGCGGTGTCCACCGCGATGTCCAGCCGGATCCCCTCCGGGCAGGGGCTGACGGTGAAGGTGAAGAACGAACAGCAGCCGCTCTCGCGCGCCGCCAGATCACGCACCGCCTGATCCACGACCGGCTCGCCGTCGAGCACCATCTCGAGCCTCAGTCGGTCCGGCCGGGACACGTTCATCAGGTGCTGGGTGAACAGCGAGTCGAACTCCGCGACCCGTAGCGGCCGCGCGGCCGTGGGAAGGGTGCAGGAGTCCGGTACCCAGGTGGTCATCGTGGCCACCTCCCTTCGATGCCCGCTTCCGCCCTCGGGGCTATGCGGTGGCGGCCTTGGTGAGCAGCTGTCCCATGGCGGCGAGGACGGCCGGCTCGACGCGGTAGTAGACCCAGGTGCCGCGCCGCTCGGAGGAGAGCAGGCCGGCTTCCTTCAGCTTCTTCAGGTGGTGGGACACCGTGGGCTGGGAGACGCCGACGTCGGAGATGTCGCAGACGCACGCCTCGCCGCCCTCGTGCGAGGCGACCGCGGAGAAAAGGCGCAGTCGGACGGGATCTCCCAGGGCCTTGAACATGACCGCGGTCCGTTCGGCCTCCTCCGCCGTCAGAGGGCGCTCGTTCAGCGGCGGGCAGCAGGGCTCGACCTCGGGCTCCAACAGCGGCAGCACCTTCACATTCGACATATGTCTATGTTGACACATGTCGAACCAAGCTCATGGGGCTCGGCGAGCTCCACGACGCCCTCTGGCGGCTTCCATATCGATGGATGTCTATGTTGACGCTTATCGATGTCAGTGCCATGCTGGTGATGCGGGAGATCGATGAACGTCGAAACAAAGGGGACTCGTCATGAACGCCACCGCCACCGAGCAGCTGCCCGTCGTGGTCATCGGGGCCGGGCCTGCCGGGCTGGCCGCCGCCGCGCACCTCGTCGACCGGGGCCTTGAGGCGCTGGTCCTGGAGGCGGGGGCACAGGCGGGGGCGGCGGTGCGCGAGTGGTCGCACGTACGGCTCTTCTCCACCTGGGGCGAGCTCACCGACCCGGCCGCCGAGAAGCTCCTCGCGCCCACCGGCTGGGTGAAGCCGGACGCGGGCACCTACCCGACCGGCGGCGACTGGGCCCAGCAGTACCTGCAGCCGCTCGCCGACGTCCTCGGCGACCAGGTTCGTGTCGGTGCCAGGGTCACCGGCGTCTCCCGCGCGGGCCGCGACCGGCTCGTCGACTCCGACCGCGACGCCCAGCCCTTCACCGTGCACGTCGCCCACGCCGACGGCCGTGAGGAGCGGATCCTCGCCCGCGCCGTCATCGACGCCTCCGGCACCTGGGCCATCCCGAGCCCGGCCGGCGGTGACGGCCTCCCCGCGCTCGGCGAGCGAGCGGCGGCCGACCGGATCTCCTACCGCGTCCCGGACCTGAAGGACCCTGCCGTACGGGCCCGATACGCGGGCAAGCGCACCGCCGTCATCGGCTCCGGCGCCTCCGCGTTCACCGCCCTGGCCTCGCTAGCCGACCTCGCGAAGTCCGACGACGGCACCGGCACGCACGCCACCTGGATCCTGCGCCGGGGCATCTCCGGCTCCACCTTCGGCGGGGGCACCGCCGACCAGCTCCCCGCCCGCGGCGCACTCGGCCTCGCCGCGAAGGCCGCCGTCGACGAGGGCCACGCCGACGCCGTCACCGGCTTCCGCACGCAGGCGGTCGAGCGCGCCGGCGAGCAGCTCGTGCTGATCTCCGAGGACGGCCACCGCCTCGACCCGGTCGACGAGGTCATCGTCCTGACCGGCTTCCGGCCCGACCTGTCCTTCCTCGACGAGCTCCGCCTCGGCCACGACGAACGACTCCAGGCCCCGGTCGAACTGGCTCCGCTCATCGACCCCAACCAGCACTCCTGCGGCACCGTCTATCCGCACGGCGTCAACGAGCTCTCCCACCCGGAGGAGGGCGTCTACCTCGTCGGCATGAAGTCCTACGGCCGCGCGCCGACCTTCCTCGCCCTCACCGGCTACGAGCAGGTCCGGTCCGTCGTCGCGGCGATCGCCGGCGACCGCGAGTCCGCCGAGCGCGTCGAACTCGTCCTGCCCGAGACCGGTGTGTGCGGCGGCGCGGGCCTCTTCGACCAGCCGCAGACCGACGAGGCGGCCGGCGGCGGCGGCTGCTGCACCCCCTCTCCCGCGCTCATCCAGCTGGGTACCACCACGCCGGCACCCTCCTGCGGCTCGTGACCGACCTCGACACCCGTGCGAACGGGGCCGCGACCGGACCAGGGGACCGGTCGCGGCCCCGCGCCGTCCTGCCCGCGCTGTGCCTCACCCAGATCACGAGCTGGGGCATCGTCTACTACGCCTTCCCCGTCCTCAACCCGCAGATCACCGAGGACACCGGGTGGAGCGCGGGCTCGACCACCGCGGCGTTCTCCGCCGCCCTCGTCGTCTCCGCACTCGCCGGGATCTACGTCGGCCGCGTCCTGGACCACCGAGGCCCCCGCGTCGTCATGACGGTCGGTTCCGTCCTCGGCGTCCTGAGCCTGCTGCTCGTGGCCGCGGCCCCCAACCCCGCTGTCTTCGTTGCCGGGTGGCTGCTCGCCGGAACGGCGATGGCCGCCACCTTCTACCAGCCCGCCTTCGCCGCGCTCACCCGCTGGTGGGCCCCCGACCACGTCCGCGCGCTGACGATCGTCACCCTCGCCGGCGGCCTCGCCTCCACCGTCTTCGCACCCCTGACCGCGATCCTCGCCGACCACATGTCCTGGCGCGCCACCTACGTGGTGCTCGCGGGCATCCTCGCGGTCCTGACCGTCCCGGCCCACGCCCTCGCCCTGAAAGCGCCATGGCCACCAGCCCCCGAGGGCCCGTCACATGTCACCGTCGGCAGCGGGGGAGTGGTGCGCAGCCGCGCGTTCCTGATGCTGGCCGCCACCTTCACCCTGTCCGCGTTCACGATGTACGCCGTCGTCATCGGCCTCGTCCCCCTCCTCCTCGAACGCGGCTACACCACCTCCCAGGCCGCATGGGCCCTCGGCCTCGGCGGCGCTGGACAGACCCTCGGCCGCACCCTGTACGCGTCCCTGGCCCGACGCCTCGGTGTCACCGCCCGCACGGTCACGCTGATCGGGCTCGGAGGACTCACCACCGCGGCCCTCGCGACCGTGGCCGGCCCGTACGCGGTTCTCATCGCCGCATCCGTGCTCGCCGGGGTGGTCCGGGGCAACCTCACCCTCCTCCAGGCCACCTCCGTCACCGACCGCTGGGGTGGCGCGCACTACGGCCGGCTCTCCGGACTCCTCGGCGCACCCGCCCATGTGGCAGCCGCTCTGGCCCCCTTCGCGGGCGCAGTCCTGGCCGGTCCGCTCGGCGGCTACCCCGCACTGTTCGCCCTGCTCGCGGCGGTGTCACTCCTCGCCGCCGTCACCGCCCTGGGAACCCGCCCGCCCAAGGCCCCGACCGGTTGACCCAACTGAAGGGAGGGCGAGGGACTGTCAGTGGGGTCTGACAGGGTGCCCTCATGAGCGACCAACCATCGCCCGCGGCGGTGCGACTGAGGGAACTGCTGGGCGAGCCGCCGTGCTGGGGCTGGGCGCGGCCGCAGCTGTGGGAGGCGGCCGAGAGGCACCTCGGGGTGGCCGTGCCGACGGACTACAAGGCGTTCCTCGACCTGTACGGGCCGGGTTCCTTCGACCACCTCTTCTGGCTCGTCCGCCCGGTCGAGGGGACGCAGATCGAACTGGACCAGATCTGGCCGATGTCGGGTCGGCCGCACCTCGACGACCCCGAGCGCACCCCGTTCCCCTTCCATCCCCACCCCGGCGGTCTGATCCCGTGGGGCGGGGACGGGGAAGGCGCCACGTACTACTTCCTTCCCGAGGAGGAGGACCCCGACGAGTGGCGCGTGGTGGTCGAGACGGAGGAAGGGGAGTGGCACGAGGCCCCCGGCCCCTTCACCGAGTTCCTTCTGAGCTGCGTCGAAGGCCCGCACCGCCCACCCTTCCTGGGGCGCTACCGACCTGGCCCGACCCTGCGCTACCACCCGGAGCCCGAGGACGGCCCGAACCACCCCTGGTGAACACGCACGGGACGAAGCCGCTTGCGGTACACCAGCTCCGTCGTGATGGTGCCGTTGTGCCCAACAAGGCGGGTGATGACCTCGATTGGGGATCCATCGACTCGATCCTCCGGCGGGCGTGGCTGCGGTGGCGCTGGCACCCTCGCGTAGGGTGGCCGTCCTATTCGACGCACTGCGAAGAGGATCAGCCCATGCGCAGCGGCACCAGGATCCGCCTGATCGAGCCCACCGACGCCGCTCCGATAGCCGCGCATCGTGTGCGGGACGTCGAGGCCTTCCGGCCGTGGGAACCGGCCCAGCCGGCCGAATTCTTCACCCCGGAGGGCCAGGAGGAGCGGATCGACAGCCTGCTGGCCGGATACCGGGCCGGCTCGGTCTGGCCGGGCGTGGTGCTGGCCGACGACCAGGTGATCGGACAGGTCACCATCGGAGGCATCCTGCCGCAGCCGCACCTGCGCCGAGGCTCCGTCGGATACTGGATCGCCGGCGTCGCCCAGAATCAAGGGCACGCCGGGCGCGCCGTCGAGCTTGTACTCCGGGTGATGACGGACGAACTCGGGCTGCACCGCGCCGAGGCGTCCACCAATCTGGAGAATCTGCCGTCGCAGCGGGTGCTGCGCCGCAACGGGTTCAGCCCGTACGGCGTCGCGCACTCCTCGATCTTTCTCGACGGGAGCTGGCGGGACGGGCTGCTGTGGGAGCGGATCCTCGGCGACTGACCTCGCCGTTTCGGTTGAGCTGAGGCCGGCCGGCCAGGGGTGTCATGCCGATCGGAGATGACGACCGGCAGGACACCATTCTCGGGTCAGAAGTCAGGGGTCAGATGAAGGGCGCGGCCGCTCCGGCCACGCCGGTCCCGAGGCACCCGAGGGCGACGAGCCAGCCGAGGAGGTGCATCAGCACCACCTCGACAAGAGGGCGTCTGACGGCGTTGACCCTGGGTGAACGAGGGTCGTAGACGACGTCGATGTTCTGCGTTGAACGGTTGGCCGCAGGGTGGTGCGAGTACTGGTTGCCGCCGGCGTCGGTGTACGTGTAGTAGCCGAGCTTCCTGCCGTTCGCGTGGTAGGCCATGGATGCCCGCACGGTGATGCCGCGTCGGGCGAGCGTCACCCGGTTGAGCGTGCTGTTCAGGGCGGCGATGCTGCCGAGCAGGCCGAGGGCCAGCGGAATCCCCGCCACGAGTACAACTTGCCAGCTCCACCGCGAGTCCGGGACCGCGAAGCCCACCCAGACGACGTAGCCGATGTAGCCGAGCACGACGGCGAAGACCGCCACCCACAGCTGCCAGACCTTGTCGGACGGCTCGGTCTCCGTGGTGACCAGGGAGCTGCCCGCCGGGTCCCGCCCCTCGGGCAGGGCTTCATCAAGGACTTGGGAAGAGGCCATGCCCTGCTTGACCTTCGCCCCGGCCGATTGGTTGTACGGGAAAGGATCACGGGTACGTAGCTGCGTGGTGGTCCTTGTGGCGGTCCGGGACCGGTTGTGACGGGGAGTCATTGATCACCGTGGAACGCTCTCCCCGGGGGTGTCCTCTCGCTGAGCGCTGCAGCTGGCAATGTCAGGCCGTTTCGTTCGGGCCAGGCTTGGCGCTGTGGTGCTGCAGAGCCAGAAGGATCAGCAGCGAGAAGGCGGCGAATGCGGTGCCTGTGCGGGCGTAGTTGAAAGCCTCCCAGCGATCCAGGATCTCGGCGTGATCGCGGGGTGCCGAGGCGGCGGCGGCCCACTCCTTGATCCGGCCGTTGATGGGGACGTTGCCGAGCCGGGTTATCAGGAAGGATGCCAGTGTCAGCAGGCCCGCACCGCCGGCCAGCCACCGTGGGGTGCCGCGAGTCATCACGGCGAGCGTCGCGGCGCTCAGCGCGGACAGCCCCATGGCGCCCTGCATGGTGATGCCGTTCATCTCCATCAGCTGTGCATGGAAGGACAGTCGCATCTGGAGTGGCACGGCATCGAACGTGGGGACGAGGTTGGCCGCTCCGTAGCCGAACGCGCCTGCGAGGGCACCGGTGGACAGCAGGGCAAGACCTTTGACCGCGAGGATGCGCATAGGGACTCCTTCGTGGCTGCGCGTGGCGGGGGTGATGGAGGGCGTGAGCTGTTCAGCCCGTGGCGGGCCCTGGCCGGAGAAGTGGCTGAGCAGCAGTCGAGCTGCTGCTCTGCGCGGCTCCCCGTGCGGCGGGGGTGGGCGGGTGAACCGATACGCGCCGAGGTGGTGTCAGGCGGGCTGCGGGGTGGGCGTTGCCGTGGTGGCCGCGACGTCGCGGGTCTCGCGCATGATCAGCAGGCCGTTGACCACCATCAGTGTCGCGGTCAGGCCGTGGACGCCGAGCGCGGTGGCCACGGAGCCGTGGTGGGCCAGCACGTTGGTCATGTCGCCGTACGCGGCGAGTGCCTCCACCAGCAGCACCCAGCCCAGCGCCCGGCGATGGCCCGTCACCAGCAGGATGCCCAGGACCAGGGCCAGGACGACGTCGCGGATTCCCTTGATGACCAGGAAGCCGTCGCCGTCGCCGGACGGCCAGCTCGGCAGGCCGTAGCCCGGCGCCGTCGTCTCCGGGCTCAGGATGTACTCCGTCCCGAACCAGAGGATGAAGAGGATGAAGACGGCGGCCAGGACGGTGTTGATCTTCTTCAGCGACATTGCTCTTCTCCATGCGAGTCGTCGTCGGCTTGGTAAGGCCGTCGATGCAGTCGATGTACAGGGGTGAACCGGTGCGGTCGGGGCGGCGGTGGGGTCAGACGAGGGCGGCGACCAGCAGGGTGAACGCGGCGACGATGACGGCGACTCGGACGTAGTGGTAGCGGTTCCAGCGCTGCAGCTGCTCCTTCCAGTCGGCGGGCCGGTTCTCGGGGGTCCAGGTCTTGTTCCGGTTGTTGATCGGGACGAGCAGCAGGATCGACATGACCACGCTGAGGATCAGTAGTCCGGCGGCGGTGACGACGAGTCCGGCGCCGTGGTGCTGCCATCCGGCGACGGCCCAGATCGCGATGAGGACGAGCGAGCCGATGTACCAGAACGGCATCAGGGCGCCGAGCATCCGGCCGCCGTGGGCGTGGCCGAGCTGGCCGCTGTCCTCGGGAAGCGCGTCCAGGATGCGGCTCATGATGAAGGCGACGGAGAACTCCACCCCCACCATCAAGCCGACGACGACGGTGGTGACGACCTGGAGTGTGTCGAGCATGACGATCCCTTCGATCTAGCGTTGCTAGCTGATGGGTCAACGCTAGCGCTGCTCACGCTCGATTGTCTAGCGGTGCTAGGATCGATTCATGTCAGTAAGGGAACGCAAGGAGCGCGAACGGGCGGAGCGCGAGCGACTCATCGTGGCGACAGCCCGCGAACTCGCCGAGCAGCATGGCTGGGACGCGGTCACCACCCGCCGCCTCGCCGAGCGCATCGAGTACAGCCAGCCCGTCCTCTACAGCCACTTCCGCGGCAAGCGCGAGATCATCGGCGCCGTCGCCCTGGAGGGCGCCACCGAGATGGCCGTGGCGCTGCGGGCCGCGACCTCCGCCGCGGTCGGTCCGCGCGAGCGGGCCGCCGCCCTCGCCCGCGCCTACCTCGACTTCGCCGCACGCAACCCGGCGGTCTACGACGCCCTGTTCCAGCTCGACGGCGGCCTGGCGTACGCGCAGGAGGACACCCCCGAGCCGCTGAAGGACGCCTTCGCCGCCCTGCTCGAATCCCTCACCGAGGTCGCCGGCGACGGCGTCCACCCGGGTCTGTTCACCGAGGTGTTCTGGGCCGGCCTGCACGGCCTGGCCACCCTGACCCGGGCGGGACGGCTGCCACCGGAGTACATCGAGCCGAGGGTGGAGCTACTGGTGGACCGGCTCGCCATGGTCTGACACACCACCCCGACGAGCACGCAGCCGGGCCCCTCGGGCCCTGTTGCCTGTCCGGTGAGGGAGCCGGACGGGGAGCCACCGACGGCGACATCTGACGGACGTGCGCGAACTCCGGCGGGCGTCGTGGCCCCCCCGGAGCAGGGACGACCGGTCTCCTGATCGAGGCCTCATGACGCCCCATTACCTCCCACGTAATCGACCCGCGTCGACCACGGCGGCATCGTGGTGTTCGCCGGGACTCGGGCGGCGCACTCCGGCCGAGTTCCGGGTCCACGCCCCTAGACACATGCCCACGGAGGGTGATCCGTCATGTCCCAGGCCCTGCTCGCCGGTCTCTCCCGCACCACCCAGCCGCAGTCGATGGTGCGCCGGTTCCTCGCCCTCGACGCCGTCGTCACCGGTGGCAACGGCCTCGCCTACCTCGCCGCGTCCGGGCCGCTGAGCGGGCTGCTCGGCGTCGACTCCGGTCTGCTGCTCGAACTCGGCCTCCTCCTCACCCTGTACGCGGCGGGCGTCGCCTGGCTCGCGAGCCGCCCGCAGCCGCCCGCCCTCGGCGTCAGGCTCGTGATCGACATCAACGCGATCTGGACCGCGCTCAGCGTCGTCGCCCTCGTCGCCTGGCTGGAGCCCACCACCGCCGGCCTGGTGTGGATCCCGATGCAGGCCGCCGTCGTCGCCGGGTTCGCGGGGCTCCAGTGGTCGGCCCTGCGCGCCACTACCCCCTGAGCGACCGCAGATACGCGACGGTCTCCGGGTCGGCCGGGAGCAGCGTCTCGATGGCCAGCTCGGCGACCGTCACGTCCATCGGGGTGTTGAACGTCGAGATGGACGACACGAACGACAGCACCCGCCCGTCGTGTTCGATCCGCAGCGGCAGCGCGAAGTACGGATACGACTCCGGGTCCTCGCGGTCGTCGGGGTCCGAGGTGCCCTCCGGCAGCGGGTACGCCGCCACCTCCTCGTAGAGCCTCCGCAGCGGCTCCGAGCGGGACAGTGCGATCTGCCGCTCCATCTGGGCCAGCAGATGCCCCCGCCACTCCCGCAGGTTCCTGATCCGCGGCGCGAGGCCCTCCGGATGCAGCGTGATCCGCATCGCGTTCAGCGGCGGGGTGAGCAGGTGCTCCGCCACGCCGGACAGCAGCACGCCGATGCTCTCGTTCGCCGCCACCACGGTGTACGCGCCGTCCACGACCAGCGCCGGATACGGGTCGTACCCGTGCAGCAGCTGCTCGATGCCCTCCCGCAGGGTGTCCAGCCGCGGGTCGTCGAGCGTCGACTCCTGGTACCGCGGGGCGTACCCGGCCGCGAGCAGCAGCGCGTTGCGCTCCCGTACCGGCACGTCCAGGTGCTCGGCGAGGCGCAGGATCATCTCCTCGCTCGGCCGGGCGCGGCCCGTCTCGACGAAGGAGATGTGCCGGGCCGAGGAATCCGCCCGCAGCGCCAGCTCCAACTGGCTCAGCCGCCGCTGCTCGCGCCAGCCGCGCAGCAGCGGCCCCACTCCCCGGTCGCTCGCGACTGTTGTCATGCCCCGACGGTATCCCAGGTGTCGACCCGGGTATCGAGACCCCGGGACCGTATCGTCACGGTCAGCAACCCCGACCGGAGGGAGTACGGACATGCCCACAGAGCCGCTGTCGCAGAAGGAGATCGAGGACCGCCTGCGAGAGCTCCCCGGCTGGTCCCTGACGGAGGACCGGATCACCCGCACCTACCGTCTCGGCGACCACTTCGCGGCCACGGCGATGGTCGTCCACGTGGCGCAGATCCAGCAGGAGCTCGACCACCACTCCGATCTGACGCTCGGTTACAACACCGTCGCCGTGTCGGTGAACACCCACTCGGCCGGACCCGCGGTCACGGAGAAGGACTTCGAGCTGGCCGAGCGGGTCGAGGCCATCGCCCCCGAGCACGGGGCCAGTTGACCTTCACACACTAGGCTCTGCCCCATGGGGCAGACCTTGCTGGACTACGACACCGAGGCGGACCGCTACGACGAGACGCGCGGCGGCGGACGCCGTCCTGCGTCTGGTCCCGCCCGGCGCCCGTACTCTTCTCGACCTCGCCTGCGGCACCGGCCTCGTCACCGAGCGGCTCACCCGCCCGGGCCTGTGCGTGTACGGCGCCGATGCCGCGCCCGGCATGGTCAGCAGGGCCGGCCGGCGGGTACCGGGCGGGGTCGTCCTCGCCGACGCCCGGCGTCTGCCCCTCCCCGATGCCTCGGTCGACGCGGTGAGCGCCGTCTGGCTGCTGCACCTCGTCCCGTTCTCGGACGCGATCGTCGCCGAGGCCGCCCGTGTCCTGCGGCCCGGAGGCGTCCTGATCGCCACGGTCGACAAGGACGCCGCCCACGACGTCGGCAGCGACATCGACGCCGTCCTCGCCCCGCACCGCTCGTACGAGAAGAGCTCCGACCGAGCCGACCGGATCGCGGCGCATGCCGCCGCGCTCGGTCTCGAACCGGCCGGCGCCACCCGCTTCACCGGCCACGACCAGGGCAACACCCCGCGCGCCACCATCGAGAAGCTGCGCCGCGGCTACTTCGCCTCGTGGTTCGGCGGCTCCCCGGAGACGACGCCCGCGCTCGTCGCCGAACTCGCCGCGCTGCCGGATCAGGACCGCCCCCGTGACGATCCCGAATACCGGCTGGTGTCCTACCGGCGGCCCGTCAGGCGCGACTGACTCCATCACCCGGTTCGTCACCCACGGCCCTGCGTCGAGCGCGAACGCCTGCTCCCGACGGGCGGTGGAGGACGAGATGCCGGACCAGCGGAAGGACCGTCGCCCGCATGGCGGCCCGCTACCGAGCTACGCCCCCGGCGCCCATGCCTCCGCAGCGAAGGCGGTGAAGTCGCGCGGCTCGCGGCCCAGGACCCGCTTCACCCCGTCCGTCACCGACGCGTTGTGGCCGTCGAGCAGCATCGAGAACAGCGCCGAGAGCCATCGCGCGTCCGGCTCGGGCAGCCCGAACTGCTGCAGCAGGGAAGCGTATTCGTCCTCGCTCATCGGGACGTACGTGACCTCACGGCCCGAGGCGCGGGAGACCTCCGCCGCCACCTCCGCGAAGGTCAGCAGCCGCGGACCGGTGACCTCGTGGACCACACCCGCGTGGCCGTCACCGTCCAGGGTCTCGACGATCACCTCCGCCAGATCGTCGGCGTGGATGAACGGCTCGGCCGTGTCGCCCGCGGGGAACGCGATGGTGCCCGCCGCGACGCCCTCCGCCATCGCGCCCTCGTTGAAGTTCTGCGCGAAGAACGAGGCCCGTACGACGGTCAGTTCGGCCCCCGAAGCGCGCAGCGCCTCCTCCGCCTGGACCGCCTCCGGCTCGCCGCGCCCGGACAGCAGCGTCAGCCGCCGCACCCCGTTCGCCACGGCCAGTTCGCCGAGGGTCCGCATCGCCTCCACCGCGCCCGGCGCGGCGAGGTCCGGGTAGTAGTTGACGTACGCGGCGTCCGCGCCCCGCAACGCCGGGGCCCAGGTGCTCACATCCTCCCAGTCGAAGCGGGTCGTACCGGAGCGCGAGCCCGCCCGCACGGTCGCGCCGCGGGCCGCGAGCAGCTCCGCCACCCGCCGGCCCGTCTTGCCGGTCGCGCTCGTCACCAGAACCGTCTGCGTGTCGTTCGTGTTCGTCGTCATGTCCTCAAGACTCGCGTGCCCGCCGCCCACTTCCCATGCTCCACAGGCTCACTCCCATACGCCTCCGTCTACGCTTGGCGTTCATGGACGCTCTCGCCGGACTCCTCGACGGACCTCGGGCCAAAGGGGCCTTCCTGCTCCGGATGATCATGGAGCCGCCGTGGTCGGTACGGATCGAGGACCGCGCGCCGCTCTGTCTGATGTGCGTCACCGAGGGCGAGGCGTGGATCGTCCCCGCGCGGAGCGAACCCGTCCTGCTGCGGCCCGGCGACCTCGCCATCGCCCGCGGCCCCGAGCCGTACATCGTCGCCGACGCCCCGGACGCCCCGCCGCGGGCGGTGATCGGCCCCGGCGGCGTCTGCACCACCCTGAGCGGCGAGCCGCTCGCCGAAGCCATGCACCTCGGCGTGCGGAGCTGGGGCAACGCCCTCGACGGCTCCACCACCGTGCTCGTCGGCACCTACCAGATGGACGGCGAGGTCAGCCGACGGCTGCTCGACGCGCTGCCGGAGCTGCTGCACCTGCCCGCAGACGTGTGGAACTGCCCCCTCATGCCCTTCCTCGACGAGGAGATCTCCCGTGACGAACCCGGCCAGAGCGTCGTCCTCGACCGGGTTCTCGACCTGCTCCTGATCGCCGCGGTCCGGGCCTGGTTCTCCCGGCCGGGAGCGCAGGCCCCGGCCTGGTACCGCGCCATGGCGGACCCCGTCGTCGGCCCGGCGCTGCGACTCCTCCAGAACGATCCGGCCCACCCCTGGACCGTCGCCTCGCTGGCGGCCAAGGCCGGCGCGTCGCGGGCCGGACTCGCACGGCGGTTCGCCGAGCTCGTCGGCGAGCCGCCGATGACGTACCTCACCGGCTGGCGCCTGGCGCTCGCGGCCGACCTGCTCCGGGAGACGGACGCCACCATCGAGTCCGTGGCCCGTCAGGTGGGCTACAGCAGCGCGTTCGCGCTCAGCGCCTCCTTCAAGCGGGTACGGGGCGTGAGTCCGCAGGAGTACCGGCGGCAGGAGTGAGTCTGTTGCCGGAACGGCAACTTCTCTCGCGTTTCCCGAGACCTGGTCGCAGGCTTGCACCATGACTCACGACCACAACAGCACGCACCTCGACTGGGCCGCCATGGCGCCGCTCATGGAGCGCCAGGCCGAACTCCACAGCCCCCTCTACACCCGGGCCGCCGCGTGGCTCGGCGAGCTGGTCCCGGCCGTCGGCATTCGCCGGATCCTCGACGTCGGCAGCGGCCCCGGTGTCGTGTCCACCCTGCTCGCAGAGGCGTTCCCGGCCGCCGAAGTGGTCGCCGTGGACGTGACCCCGGAGCTTCTGGAGCGCGCCCGTGGCCGCGCCGAGGCCCGCGGCCTGGCCGGCCGGGTGACGACCCTCCACGCCGAACTGCCGGAGGACTTCGACTCCTTGGGCGACGCCGACCTCATCTGGGCCGGCAACTCCACCCACCACATCGGCGACCAGCGGGCCGCCCTCGACGCCTTCGCCGGTCTGCTGCGGCCCGGCGGTCTGATCGCCCTCGTCGAGGGCGGGCTCTACGCCCGTCATCTGCCGGCGAACGTCGGCTTCGGCCGGTCCGGCCTGGAGACCAGGATCGAGGCCGCGCACGCCGACTGGTTCGCCGAGATGCGGGCCGAACTGCCCGACAGCAAGGACGAGCCCGACGACTGGCGGGCGCTGCTCGGTGCCGCCGGCCTCACCCCCAGCGGCACCCGCTCGTTCCTCACCGACGTCCCGGCCCCCGTGCCCGCCGTCGTACGCGAACAGATCGTCGCCCACTTCACGCGCCTGCAGCACCCGCTCGGCGAGCGGGTCGACGCCGAGGACCGCGCGAGCCTCGCCCGGCTGCTCGACCCGGCGGACCCGCTCTCCCTGCACCGGCGCACGGACCTCTTCCACCTGTCCGCCTCGACCGTCCACACCGCCCGCAAGGGCTGAGCGGCACCCTGAGGGTCAGGACACCGGCTCCAGCCGCCACCACTGGGACGGCGAGTCGGTGTCCTCCCACTGCCGGACGTTGGCGCCGTCGTCCGTCGAACCGTCCTCGACCTCGAGCAGCAGTCCGCTGATGAAGCTCACCAGCGCGACCGTCCCGGGCGACTGGAGGTCCTGCTCGATGATCCACTCCTGCGCGCCGAAGTTGTTCGCCTTCCACTGCTGGATGTTGGCGCCGTTCTCCGTCGAGGCGTTCGCCACGTCGAGCCGCTTGCCGCCCGCCGCATTGACCAGGTGGTAGAGGCCGCCGCCGTTCGGGACGGCCGTGATGTGCCAGTGCTGGCCGGGCGAACCGTTCTCCTTGCCCTGCTGGACGTTCGCGCCGCTGCGGGTGGAGCCCTGGTACACCTCCAGGAGCAGCCCGCTGGCCACGTTCCGTACCCGGTAGAGACCCTCTTCGACCGGGGCGGGCGAACCGCTCACTGTCCGTACTCCTTGCTCGTGGCCGACCACCGGGGCGGTCGACCACCGGGGCATGGGAGAGGGCCGGCCCGATACCGGGCCGGCCCCCCCCCCGCGCAGGCGCCCACGGTGTACACCGCCCGGTTGGGGCCCCGACGCCCGGGATCGGCGAGGACGGCGGGAGCCCCCCAGGCCACGGAGGCCCCCA